>JAPOYX010000019.1 GCA_026706345.1 Gemmatimonadota bacterium
ATCGCGGATGAAAATAGATGAAAGGCGAAGACCGAACGGACGGAAGGGCAAATCGGATGCGAACGGGAGCGGAAGGAGATGGCGCCGCGAATGAACTATAGTACGATTCGTATCAAATATTAAGTGATGAGATCGAACAGACCGGGAAAGAAGATGAAGGAGGGAACGAAGACAGGATTTGGCCATTTGTAAATAAATAGTACGATTCGTATTGATATATTTCAACTGATTGGACATGGCCAAACAAACGACACCGGAACAAGCCAGGAAAAACGGATGTGCGCACCGAATCGATGGAAAATCCAGACCGGAACAAGTACCTGAATCCAACCCCAAAACCATTCCCGATGGAGGCTTGCCGCGAATGAAACCCACTATCACAAAAATCGAAACCGTGGTCTTTCAATACACCATTGAAAACATGGGCGTGGACTACAACGGATTCAACCTGGTATACGAGAAAGGCGGCAGGCGCAAACTCGGCGGGGGCCTATTGCGAATACACACCAACCTCGGCATCGTCGGCGAATACCTGGGTGGTCCTTCGCCGTCGGGTGCGACGGTCCAGTACCTACTGGGGAGCAATCCCTTCGAGCGGGAGAAGATCTACAACGATCTGAAGCGCGGCCTGCGGCACACCGACCGGACCCAGATCGGCGCGGTGGACGTGGCACTGTGGGACTTCGCGGGCAAGTACTACAACGCGCCCGTCTATCAGTTACTGGGCGGTTACCGGACGTCCCTGCCGGCATACGCAAGCACGTACCACGGCGACGAAAACGGCGGTCTGCACACGCCCGAGGCCTTCGCGGACTTCGCCGAGCAGTGCCGGGACCTGGGATACCGTGCCTTCAAGATCCACGGCTGGGGCAACGCCCCCATCGAGCGAGAGGTCGCCAACGTACGCGTCATGGGCAAGCGCGTGGGGGACGACATGGACCTCATGATCGATCCCGCGTGCGAATACAATACCTGGGCGGATGCGCTGAAGGTGGGCCGCGCCTGCGACGAAGCCGGTTTCTTCTGGCTGGAGGACCCTTACAAGGACGGCGGCGTGTCCATCTTCGGCCACAAGAAGCTTCGGGAACACATCACCACGCCGATCCTGCAGACAGAGCATATCTTCGGCCTGGAGCAGCACGTCGATTTCGTCGTCAACGGGGGAACGGACTTCGTGCGGTCCGGGGTCTACGAGGACGGAGGCATCACCGGCGTGATGAAGATCGCCCATGCGGCCGAGGGACTCGGGCTGGACGTGGAACTCCACGGCGGCGGACTCGCACACAGGCACATCATGGCTTCCGTCCGGAACAGCAACTACTACGAGTTCGGTCTCGTACATCCCGGTATCAAGACGACCAAGCCGCCCGTCTATGCGCCCGAATTCACCGACGAACTGGAAAACATCGACGAGCACGGATGCGTTCCCGTCCCCCAGGGTCCGGGACTGGGCGCCGAGATCGACCGGGATTGGATCGAGGCGCACCAGGTCAACACGATCGTGCACGAGGCGTAAGAGGACGGGAGCCGCGGTTGTACACGAGGCGTAGGAGGACGGGAGCCGCGACCGCGTACAGGACGTAACAGGTCACGAGGCGTGATCGAGTACGATGCGTAGCGGACAGGAACCTCGATCGCGCTCGTATAGCCATATTTCATCTCTACGAGCCGGCCAGCCGCTCCCGCACCCGCTTGACGACCTGCTTTTCGTCACGGGTCATCTTCTCCAGTTCGTACATATCATCCGACAGTTTTTCGCGGTGCTCCTCCAGCGGATACAGGTGGGGCAGGTCGAAGAACCAGCTGAAGACGTATCGCTGGAAGATGTTCAGGCGGGGATAGTCCTCGGTCCACGGACTGGCGTTGTGCAGGAGACGCGTGGAGAAGATGATGACGTCTCCCGCCTTCATGGGGATCGTGATCGATGTGGGAGGATCGTGCTCGACGGCCAGGCCTTCCGGTTCGGGAACCGTGGATTTGTGGCTGCCGGGCACCAGGCAGAATCCCGTGCCCGGCGGCACGTCGGCCAGGGCGACCCAGGTAGCCAGATGGCTGCAGTAGATCTCGCCGTCCGCCACCTGGAAATCATTGTTCGGATTGCGGAACCCGTGGGTGACCTTTACCCCGTCGTCGTCCCGATGAAAGCGCAGTTCTTCCGGTCCCCTGACCATGTGGGTGAATACGCAGTGCATGAGACGGGGACAACCCCAGGTCAACCCGGCCACCACACGGATGATCTCCGGGTTCATGTTGAGCCGCTGAAACACCTCGTGACCGTAGTGGATATGGCCGATATGGGTCTTGCTCGGCTCCTGGC
>JAPOYX010000020.1:0-66862 GCA_026706345.1 Gemmatimonadota bacterium
AAGTCGCGGTCGTCGATGTCGGTCCCGAACCGGTAGTCCGTCCAGACCAGGTCGGTGCTTTTGCCCGTCAGATGGTTCACCATGTCCATCCTGCCGGCCCGCCAGTAACGGTCGAGATACTGCTCGTACTCACCCAGGGTAAGCGTCTTGAGATGGGCGTCCTTGCGGTCGAAGTACTCCACCTTCCAGACGCGGAGTTCCGTCTTGTCGCGCCAGACGAGCTGGCGGCGGTAGACCGATCCTTTTTCCACCGGGACGCGCTCGGTGACCACGCAGTCCAGGCCGTCTCCGCAGGGTTCGTCGCGCAGGTATCGGTAGGTGTATTTCTCCACTTCCTGAACCGTCATATCCTCGTAGGTAAACTCGCTTCCCATGAAGGAACCCGAACGGTTGGACGAACTGATGCGCTTGACGCGTTTCAGGGCCGGCAGGTAGAGCCACTGATCATCCGGCCGGTCCTTGTGTCCGTGTATGAGCAGGGCGGTGCCCCGGGCGTCACGGGGCTGATCGAACACGAAGAGACTCTTGTTCCCGTCGTCTTCCGCCTCGAGCACCTTCACGCGCACTTCGCGGACACTCTCCTGTCCCTTCTTGTTGCGCAGGACCATGGTCATTCCGGCAGTGAAATTGCCGAAACCCTCGTCCTGCTTTCGCGCGTCGCGGGCGATCTGCAACCCCTTTTCTTCCGCCTGGTCGGCCGGACCGCCTGCCCATGCCTCCCGCGGCGACACTACCGGCAAAACGAACATCGCCAGGAGGCAGAACCGGGCGGCGCGCAGTCCGTACGCCTGTCGGGCTGGTTTGTTGATTATCATGATTTTCTCCTGTCTAGCGCCATGAGCAGGGGAGGAAGCAGCAGGAAATCGGCAATGATCGCAAAGGCGATGGTGATGGTGACCAGCAGCCCGAGCGCCCACGACACCTGGAAACCGGAACCCGCGAAGGCCAGGAACCCCGCGGAAAGGACCAGCGTGGTGGTCCACAACGCCTTTCCCACCGAATGGAAGGTAACGCGCACTGCTTCTTCCGCCGAAAGACCGTCCTCTTTGCGTGCTCGGAGGTACCTGCTGAGAAAGTGGACCGTATCGTCCACGACGATGCCGAACGCGACGACGATGACCACCGACGAGGCGATGCCCACTTCGCCGACCAGGTGTCCCCAGAGCCCGAAGCTCATGGCCGCGGGTACGAAATTCGGCAACAGGCTGATGAGGCCGAAGCGAAGACTTTTGAAGACCAGGACCAGGATGACCGAGATGAGCGCCATGGCGAACACCGTTCCGCGCAGCATCGACTCGATGTTGCGCTGGGAGATGTGGGCGAAGACCACGCTCAGCCCGGTGGCTTCGGTCGCAAGCGCGGGCGCGTTCTCGCGCAGCCAGGCTTCGCCCCGGCCGGCCAGATCCTGCAGGTCCTGGCTCGACCGGCCGCGAATCACGACCGTCATGCGCGTCGCGGACTTGGAAACGTCGATCCGGTCGTTCAGATCGCTGCCGAAAGGCAGAGACAATTCGTAGAGCAACAGGTACTGCGATGCGAGATCCTGGGCACCGGGAATCCGGAAGAAGTCCGGGTCGTCGCCGTTCATGTTCTTGTTCAGCCGCTTCATGATGTCTGAAAAGGCCTGCACGTGGCCCACTTCAGGCTGACTCCGGTTCCACTCCGCGAAAGCCTCCACCTGCCGAAGGTAATCCGGATCGGTGATCCCGCCTTCTTCCTCCGCGGCCAGCGTATACTCCAGGGACAGCAATCCCGTCAGGTTTTCCATGACGAAATCAGTATCCCGCCGGAACTCGTAGCGTTCGTCGAAGTAATCCGGCCAGCTGTCCGTCAACTCGTTCCTGGGCACGCCGGTGATCAGGACGACCGTCAATAGCCCCACGGACCAGAGCAGCGGCTTTCGACGCGAGACGACGAAATCGCCCAGGCGATCGAAGAATACGGGTTGCCGGGAACCACCGGCACGGGCCCGCAGCGGAAGGACCGAAAGCAGCGCGGGCAGGAGCGTCATGGCGTAGACGAAAGTGATGATCACCCCGAAGGCCACGAAGTTGCCGAGAATGTGAAACGGCGGCGAATCCGAAAAGTTCAGGCTGAGAAAACCGATCGCGGTCGTGATCGAGGCCAGGAACACCGGATAGGCATTCGTTTTTAAGGATTCAGCGACCGCCTCGTTCCGGTCCACCCCGCGTCTTATCCCCGAAAGCGTGTGGGTGATGATGTGAACGGCCTGGGCGACGGAAATCGCCATGACGATAATGGGCACCCCTGAATTCACCGGGCTGAAAACCGTATGGAACCAGCCGGCGAGCCCCATGGTCGTCGCGATCACGAAGCCTATCATGACGACGATGACGCCCGTTCCCAGAATGGATCTCATGAGTATGGTCGAGGTGATCACGATGAGGACGAATACGATGGGCAGCAGGGTTTCCAGATCGTCCCTGGTGGCGTCGGCGAAGGCCCGGTTCATGACCACGTCGCCCGTCAGGTAGAAATCCACGTCCGGGTTGTCCGCCCGTGCATCTTCCAGCATGATGTCCAGGTAACTGGTGAGCTCGTTGACCGCGAGGTCCGGATCGTCGCCCATTACGAAGTTGATCGCCAGCCCGGCCACGCGACCATCGGGAGAAACGAGCCGTCCGACCACTTCCCGGGAACCCAGCGCGATCGCTTCGATTCGAACCAGGTCGGCATCGCTCAGCGACGAGGCGTCTTCGACGAGCGGCCCGACGATGAGATCGTCTTCCATCGCCTCGCTGTGGAAGTAATTCGTAAGGGAGTTTACCCGGGTGGAATAAGGAGCGAGCCAGGCGGTTTCGGTGAGTGCTTCGACGACTCCCAGCGCATCGCGGGTGAAGACGGAACCGGCCCGGGGCGCGATGGCGACCAGGGCGGTATTGGAGGCGGCGTACGTGTCCTCCAGCGCGTCGAAGGCGGCGAGTTGCGGATTGCCCTCGCCGAACATGACGCGATGCTCGTTGGAGACGGTGATGAACCGGCCGCCGGCCGCCATGGCGAGCATGAACAGCAAGGTGAGCGAGATGACCAGCCAGCGATGGCGCAGGATTGCGTTGATGTAGTTATCCAAGTGCAATTGATCTCGCTACCATTTGCTGGATTCGGCGCTGTTGACGTTATCAGGCAGCCGGTAGCTCATGCCGACATCGTCATACGCCGAAAGCTGGAGCATCTGCGAGAAATTGTCCAGTTTCGTCTGCCGGCCCCTGGTTTTAAGCGCCATGTTCTTTATACGACTGACGCGGTTCTTCATGCGATGGGCGAACAGGACACCGAAGGTCCTGCTCTTCGGATATCGCAGCGCGTCGGCCAGGTCGTGTCCCAGTAACGCACGGGAGATGTTGTACAGTAGTTTAAGGGCGGCAGCCACTTCATCAGGGTCCGTGACGTTCAGCAGGGCAGGGCCGGCCTTGATCAGGGCGTTCGCGTTCGCGATCGAGTGCTCGTCGGGAGGGGGTTCGCACGTGAAGCCGATATCGATGTTCGTCCGGGCTTCATGTTCGTCCCTCATGAGAATGCTCTCCGGGACGCCCATGACATAGCCGGTGTAGCGAAAGACCTTTACGAAGCTCTCTCTTTCTTCCGGCGTATAGATGGCGCCCAGCGAGATCGAATGCTTCAGGATCTGCGCGGAGAATATGCTGACCGCCAGGGCTATATGGGCCGCGCTCAGCGGCGTGCCCCAGGCCTCGGTATCCCATATGTCGGAGTCCTTCAGCAATTGGCGCACCATGGCGTGCACGAAACGAATACGGGCGGAAAGCCGGTAGCCGTCCCCTTCCCTTCTGAGGCCTCCGGGCAGAAAGATCTCCAGCAGGTGGCGGTTGTTCTGCTTGAACCGGCGGGTAGCCTGGTCGGAATGGACCCGTCCCGTCAGGTAGAACGACTTGCTGATGAGCGTCGTGAATCCTTCCAGCAGGGCCGCGGTCACGAAGGCCACGAGAATCTCCGGCATGTTCTTGTGGAATCCGATCACGGCGGGACGAAATTCTTCGAACTGAACCCATTCGGGGATCCTGGAATCAACTTCGCGGAAGTAGCGCTGCAGAGACTCAGGCGCTCCTTTCAAGCTTTCCTCGTCCTGGTGCAGGCCGGAGTGAATATACCGGTGCATCTCGCCGGGCGGCATGCCTGACAGGTCTTCCATCACGGGATCCAGGTCTTCGTCGCCGATCATGGTGTGCCTGATGTAATTGTCGGCGAACTTCGTGTTCAGCGACCTGGCCTGCTCATAACCTTTTACATAAGACGAGGGTACTTTGAGCAAGTTTGTCTCTCGTTTCAGCGATTTTTCATAGGCACAACGAGTTATTGATCTACAGGATAAGGTAAAATCCCACCATGTAATGTCAATATTTTAGATTTAATACGGGTTTCCGTTCACTTCCCCGACTATTCCAATAAGTCGTCTGAAAACCAACACTCTTGCAATGTAATGCACACGTGTACATTAACGGTTGAGCAAACATCCTGGCAAGCGCATTCCTTGCATCAGACATACGGCTGATAAAAGCGACCGGAAGGTAGAAGATCTGCAATTCACCTCACTGGTCCGGGAAGTACCGTACTAAAACTTGAAACCGGTCCGCCGCGACGAGGCGCCACGGGGCTGTCACCGGTTTGCACTGCGAAGAACAAGCAGCACCCGGGTTACCGGTCTGCCCTTCGATGCATTCAGGCGTGTACCATCTACCGCCTCAGGAAGCACGGATAGAACCCTGTTTTGTCCACGCCGGTCGTGGATGAAGCAGCGTTCGATTTCAGTGTCCCGAAAGACGAGTCGATTTCCGGCAACCCTGTTCCGGAACCGGCAGGGCTTCGACATAGCAGTCCTTCTGTCGGGATAGGGCAGTGGGATCTCCATTATCGGACATTCCGAGACCGGGAATTCCACTATGCCGGTTGCACCTGTTGCGCCTGAGCAGTCCTCTGCATACAGGCGCCTTCAATGGAAAGGTATTCTCGTTGCAATTATGAACACGCAATCAAAAAGGCCGGGGGACGTAAATCTGATACACGCTTGTCTGGAGGGTCGATCGGATGCGCAGAGCCAACTCTACGATCTGTATTTTACACCGGACAAGCCTGTCCACTTCTGGGTCTACCAGAAAGCCTACTGGATTCCGGCGGGTGAAAAGGAAGATATCCTGAATGATATATACATCGCTGTCATGCAAAGCCTTCCACAATTCGAATTCCGCAGTGCGCTGAGCACCTATATTACCCGCATTGCGAAGATCAAGTGCCTTGACGCCATGCCTTCGCGCCTCGGCGTCGCACGGGGGAGGGGCATCAAATTCGTCGATATCGACTGGTTCGCGTCGAGCAGCGAGTCGGGGCGGCAGCTTGAAGACACCGATCCCAACAACAGGCCGGACCGGTTTTTCAGGGTGATGGAAGAAGAGGAGCAGGTCTACCTGTTGCATACAGCCCTGAAACACTACACGGGTCCGAAATGCCGGGACGTCCTGAAAATGTACGTCAGGGAACTGAAAGGTGAACTGAGCAGGGAGGACATCGCGGAAGTGTTCGGGGTATCTGTGAAACGAATGGGCCAGATGATCTACGACTGCATGTATCGACTCAGACGTAAAATGCAGAGTAGATTCAGGGATTACGAACATTTTACAAACTGCGTATGTGAAGGCATTCGACGCCCCAAACCCTATAAAAAGGAGTAGTCATGCATCACCGAGTTGCGGAGCGCGGCAACGTCGGCAGGCTGCCAGATCGTACTCAGATCGCTGACCTCCTGCGCAAATACAGCGGGCCGCTGCTGTCTTCGTGCCCCTCGTCGGAAACGCTGGTGATCTTCTATGAGGACCCGAAGCAGCTTTCCACCTGCGAGGGAGAGACCCTGAACAGCCATCTGGCGATATGTCTCGATTGCCGGGACAAACTACGATGGTTGGAAGAATCCGAGGCGTCGTCCTATCCCGATTCCTTCGCCCGGGTGATCTGGTACGTACTTAGCGTACGCCATCCGGACGAGGTAGAAGTTTCAAGGTACCCCGCTTCAGACAGGAGTTCAGGCGAACCTGGCCTATACACTTCTCGCGCCGTTCACCCCGATACCACCATTACGGCCGCAACCCGAAAAGCTTCGGCACCCTTTTTCGTCAGCGGGGATGGAGCGTTGTGCGGGGAAATCCGACAGGATCGGCATCACCGGATGTACTTGCGAATGAACCGGATGCCCCGGTCGTTTCAATGGCATGCCCTGCACATTCGAGCGTTGACGTTCGACCGGTGCGTGTTGGTGAGCAGGACCAGGACCATATCGGGACCGAATTTCCGCATCAACCATCCTCCCCGCATTACGCCGGGTGATCTGGACCGGGTTGAGTTGGGACTGGTCCCGTTGCGGTGAGCGGAATTGGCGTCATTACGATACCGTCGCCTGGCTTCGACAGGCCTTGATGGTCGGGAATCCGGGCATTAAGGTATTGACATTCGGCAGGGGGCAAGTACGTTACGAAGTGTCCGGACAACGCGTGCGGCTGGATTCGCGAATCCCCGATAACAGGGCGTCTTTCATTATGAAACAGTCTGGCAGGATGATCCCGGCCCTGGCATCGATCAAGAAGGAATTGGCCAGATGGAGATGATCAATCCGCGGAGAAAAACCCGGGAGGTCCGCGTCGGCAACGTCACGATCGGCGGTGGGCATCCCATCGTCGTGCAGTCGATGATTACGGAAAACACCCGGGACGTTGAAGCCTGCGTGGACGCAATCATCCGATTACATGAACTGGGATGCGAAGTCGTACGCGTAACCACGCCCACGCTGGCGGACGCGCACAGTCTTCGGGAAATCAAGCATACCCTGGTGCTGAATGGGGTGGACGTTCCCCTGGTAGCGGATGTACATCACCAAGGTACCCGGATAGCCGAGGAAGTCGCCAGGTCGGTCGATAAAGTACGTATCAACCCGGGCCTGTTCGTATTCCAGCGGCTGTCCGATGCCATCGAATACACGCCGGAGGAATTCGATGCCGCAAGACGGAAAGTGGAGGAAGACCTCGCTCCCGTGATCGGGGTCTGTCGCGAGCGGGACATCGCGATGCGTATCGGCGTGAACCACGGCTCCCTCTCGGACCGCATGACCGTGACTTACGGAGACACACCGCTGGGCATGGTGGAATCCGCGCTGGAGTTCATTCGCGTATGCGAAGCCCACGACTACCGGAATCTGATCGTTTCGCTCAAGGCGTCCCGCGTGCCGGTCATGATACAGGCCAACCGGCTCATGGCCAGCCGCATGGACGAAGAAGGCATGGACTACCCGCTGCATCTGGGCGTCACCGAGGCCGGCGACGGCGAGTACGCCCGGATCAAGTCGACCTCTGGAATCGGCACCCTGCTGGCCGAGGGGCTGGGGGACACCATCCGGGTATCCCTCGCGGAGGACCCGGCGAACGAAATCCCCGTCTGTTACGATATCCTGCAGGCGCTGGGCCTGCGCCGGACCAAGGTGGAGTTTATCGCCTGTCCCTCCTGCGGACGTACCAAGTTCAACCTGGAAAACGTGCTGGCGGAGGTCAAGTCGGCCACTGACCATCTCGCGGGCCTGGACATTGCCGTCATGGGATGCATCGTCAACGGTCCCGGGGAGATGGCCGATGCGGATTACGGGTATGTCGGCCGCGCGAACGGAATCATATCGCTTTACCGGGGGCGTGAGTGCGTGAAGATGAGCGTGCCGCAGGAACGTGGGGTCGAGGAACTGGTCGGCCTGATCAAGGCGGACGGCCGCTGGGTCGATCCCTAGCCTTTTGGCTTTGGCGCGTCGCGGTTCAGCATCCGCAGCATTTCGTCCAGTTCGAACACGAACCCGAAAGCCAGCGCGACCCGCCATAACGCGAGTTCCTTTCCCGCTTCCGTCCCTGCGGTTTCCCTGTTTTCCACCGCGGTCACGGCCTGGCGGATTGTGGAACAGATCACGCCGTAACGTCGCATGTCCAGCATACCCCCCGGCGACATGAGCAGGCACCAGTTGATGGCGAATCCCATGTAGATCAGATGGTTTATGCCGTGGCCCCGGCACAGGGCGGCCAACTGCCGGCCGTTTTCCGCGACACCCTCCTCCGGCCCGGGCCGGGCCTGGGGAGCGACATCGACCTGGGCAAATCCCCGATCGATGTCGCCCGTGTTGTGTCCGCCGGGGAAAACTTTCTCGGCGCGGAACCTGTTCAGCTCTTCGTAGACCGGATCACCTGCGATCGGCTCCACCGGGTCGGGTTCCGGGCCGGCCAGTTTCACCGCACGCCGGTATCCGGGGTGATCCCAGTGGTACGATCCCCCGCCCACCACGTGGAACAGCTCCATTTCACTCGATCGGATTGCCTGGAGCAACGGGGGGAATACCACCCGGCATATCTCGTCCGCCCTGGCGAAATACTCGACGGCCCGGTGCCACCCCGCGTATTCCGCCCGGTTTCCCGTGTCCCAGGCGTGCATGACGACAAACGCGGTATGCGCGGTGTCGATGGTTATTTCCGATCGTTGCCAGCCCCCGTATCCCTGCCCAGGGGCCTTGAGCGAGAAATCGGCGTCGAATTGCTGGTAATACCCTGCGGATATCGTAACTCTGGCCATGGATCGACTACGCGGGCGCGTCTCCTTTTTCGGGGTCTGTCATGGAATTCATAGTTATGGGCGTCGCGGTGCGGTCTGCGCCAAGGCCGGATAGATCGTCCTGTGCTGGAATCCGGGCCGGCTGAAACCGAATATGGTTGACCCAATTGCCTCGAATCGTTAAGTTGTTGCTTTCACGCCGCACAAATCCCCGGTGTCTAAGCTTTTCTCAGCCCGCTATCAGGAGGTTGTACTGAATGCCTGACACGTTGACCGTCACTGACAACAGGACTGGCAAACAGTACGAGATCCCGATTATATACGGGACCTATCCCAGGTACGGCGCCGCGATCCCCACCACGGACTTTCGTCAGATCAAGGTGTCCGAGGACGATTTCGGTCTGCTGGGATACGATCCGGCCTTCAACAATACCGCTTCCTGCCGAAGCAGCATTACCCACATCGATGGCGAGAAGGGCATACTTCGCTACCGGGGCTATCCCATCGAAGACCTGGCGGTCAAGAGTTCCTTTCTCGAAGTCGCCTTTTTGATCGTTCACGGCATGTTGCCGACCAGGGCCGAGCTCGAAGAATGGTCCTACGACATCACCCACCATGCGATCGTCCACGAGAACATCAAGAAATTCATGGATGGATTCCGGTATGACGCCCATCCCATGGGTATCCTGATCAGCACGGTCGCCGCGTTATCCACCTTCTACCCGGAAGCCAAGCGGATACGCGACGTGGAAATCCGCAACGAACAGATCCACCGGCTGATCGCCAAGATACCGACCATCGCCGCCTTTGCGTACAGGCACAGCCAGGGCTTTCCCTACACCTATCCGGACAACGGCCTGGGCTACTGCGGCAACTTCCTGTCCATGATGTACAAGATGACGGAACAATACACCCCCGATCCCGTGTTGGAAAAGGCCCTGGACGTGGTGTTCATCCTGCACGTGGACCACGAACAGAACTGCAGTGCCAACGCGATGCGAAGCGTCGGCAGTTCCCTGCCCGATCCCTACGTATCCGTTGCCGCCGCCGCGGCCGGACTGTACGGCCCCCTGCACGGCGGCGCAAACGAGCAGGTGCTGCACATGCTGCAGGAAATCGGCCACATCAACCGCGTACCCGGTTACATCAAGAAGGTGAAGCAGGGTGATATACGACTCATGGGGTTCGGCCACAGGGTGTACAAGAACTACGATCCGCGGGCCAGGATCCTCAAGGAGATGACCCACCGGGTGCTGGGCGTGACCGGCAGGAACACCCTGCTCGACGTCGCCGTGGAACTGGAGCGCATCGCCCTCGAAGACGACTATTTCGTCAATCGAAAACTCTATCCCAATGTCGATTTCTACTCTGGCCTCATCTACCAGGCCATGGGCTTTCCGCTCGAAATGTTCCCCGTGCTGTTCGCGATACCCCGCACCGTGGGCTGGCTGGCGCAGTGGGCCGAAATGCTGGACGACTCGGACCAGAAAATCGCGCGCCCCCGCCAGATTTATACCGGCGACGACGTCTGCCAGTACGTGCCGATTGAGAAACGCTAGCAACCCGGCAGCGCCTCAGTTGCGCGGCACCCACCTGTAAGCTTCTCTGCTGTTCTTCCCCATGATCTTTTCCAGGGCCGCCGAACCCTTCGGTTCGAGGCATGCCATGGCAAGCGACTGTACCTGGCGGTAAGACGCATATCTCCACGATACCGGCCAATTGCTGGCGTACAGCAGCCTGTTCTCCCCGAAGGCGTTCCAGAGCACGTCAAGCACCGGTCTGTAGTAGGCGGGATCCTCCGGCGGCGGGGAGTCCTGCGCCAGTTCCACCATACCCGATATCTTGCAGTATACATTGGGATGTGCCGAGGCAGCCTTGATGCCGGCCACCCATTCCTCTTCCGGCTGTCCCCCCGTAACCGGCACGTGGGCCAGGTGGTTCAGCACGATCCTCAGATTAGGGAAACGCGCCGCGCAGCCCGCCACGCCAGGCAGCCACTTTTTGCCCACGAGCAGGTCCAGCGTGAGGTCGTGCCCGACGAGTTGCTCCATGGCCCCGAGATAGACCGGATCGTCGACCGGCGCCTTGCCCAGCCTGATGCCGTAGAAGAGATCGTGCTCCGCGAATCTATCCAGGTCGGATTCGAAACGGGCGTCCGGAGGCTCTAGGTGTCCCACCAGGCCCAGCAGGAAGGGATCGTCCCCGGCCAGATCCAGAATCCACTGATTGTCCTCCACCCATGCGCTGGCTTCCACGACGACCGTACCCGTGACGCCCTCGGCCTGCGCTTCGCGCTTGAAGTCCTCCGGCATGATCCGCCTGTACAGAAACTCATCGTCGGCGCGGGGCCATGGCACGCCCTGCGGCCGGGAGGGATCGTAGAAGTGGGTATGGGTATCGACGATCACGATTCGTTCCTTTCCGAAACCTTCCGGCAGCTTTCGAAGAAGTCTTCGTTAGACGCCGAAAAACCGAACTGCTGCTCTATTTCGCGGACTGCGATTTCCGTGACGAAGAGTCCGTCCAGCGTATCGGGAAACTCGACGCCCGCCGTGCAGTCGCGCAGGAAAACGATGTTGTAGCCGTACCGAGCCATGGACCGGATGCCGTAGTCTCTGCCCAGGACGCACCAGTTGGTGGCGAAACCGGCGTAGACCAGGTGGAGTACGTTCTGTTCCGCCAGCACCTCGTGCAGCTCGGCGCCGCTGGTGATCACCACGTCTTCGTTGCGGACCTCCACGGCCGGCGAGATGGTCAGGTCGTCGCTGATGGGATCCCAGTGCAGGCCGATGCCGGGCGGCTGGCTCCTGGGACCGTGATAGGCCTGGTACTCGCCTTCCCTGCTCCGAAACGCCGGGGGCGGCCAGTCCGCGCCGCCGCGCTCCGTGACGGGCGCCGACGGATTCCGGGATGACTGGGGAAACTGCCGCGCCACCTCGGGCGACGGGGCGTGTATGACGGGCAGGCCGGCCTTCCGGCTCATTTCGATGGCTGGAACGATCGCCTCCCGCGTTACCCGGCCGGCCCGCTCTATCCAGCTGTCGATGAAATGGGTGTTCCACAGGTCGACCAGCACGAGCGCCGTCTGTTCGACAGGCAGTTTCATCCGGATTTCCCGCCGGATGAAGTGCTCTTCCCTGCAGGGCACATCGGCCGGCGTGCTGTCCTGGTAGTATCTTACTTTCAGATCGAGTACGGACGGGCTATTTTCCACTTTTCCCTGCCTTCGCCTTTGGTTTTGACTGCTTCTGAGGTTCCGCCGTCTTTTGCGAGGACTCCAGGACCCCGGCCATGCCACCGTGCCGCATACGGTGGACGATCTCATCCACGTCGTAGACACATCCGCCCCAAGCGCCGCCGCCGGCCTGTTGCAGGGCGGCCCAGAGACGCGTGTCGTCAGGCAGGTTCGGGTCGACCGCCAGATCGGGTCGCGGCGGACGCGCGGCGAGCTGCCTGGTGCCCTCCTCGACGCCGAAGACGCCGGTTTCGTTTCCGACCAGGTTGATGGAACCCGTCAGGGCGTTCCGGTCTATGACGATCTCGACCAGGTCGCCGTCGAGCACCTTGCCGATGGGGCCTCCTGCCAGGGCCTCGGGGCCGACGTGCCCTATGCAGGCACCGGTTGAAATGCCGGAAAAGCGGGCGTCGGTCACCACGGCGACGTGCTTGCCGAAGGACAGGTGTCTCAGCGCGGCAGTGATCTGGTACGTCTCCTCCATCCCGGCGCCCATGGGGCCGCGGCAGATGAGGATCAGCACGTCACCGGGCTTGATCCGGTCCTCGTTCCGGCTCTTGATGGCGGCGATGGCGTCCCGTTCCCGGGTGAAGACCCGCGCGGGCCCCGTTTTTCGGTATACCCCGTCCGGATCGACCACGGTCGGGTCGATCGCCGTGCTCTTGATCACGGCGCCTTCGGGCGCGAGATTGCCCCTGGGAAACGTTACCGTGCTCGTCAGTCCCCGGTTCCGCGCCCGTTCGGGCGACATGATCACCTCATCCGGATCGATTCCGTCGACCTGCTTCAATCGCGCTCGAACCAGCCTCCGTCTTTCGGATGTTTGCCACCAGTCCAGGATTTCGCCCAGGGTAGACCCGGCCGCGGTGCGCACCTTTTCGTTCAACAGGCCCGCTTCGCGGAGGTGCAGCATCACTTCCGGCACGCCCCCGGCAAGGAAGGCGATCACCGTGGGATAACCCGTCGGGCCGTTCGGCAATACGTCCACCAGCCGCGGGGTTCGCCGGTTTATCCTGACCCAGTCCTCTATCGTGGGACGGCGCAACCCGGCGGCATGGGCGACCGCGGGGATGTGCAGCAGCAGGTTGGTCGAACCTCCGAAGGCGGCATGGACCGTCATGGCGTTCTCGAGCGCGTCTTCGGTCAGGATCTTCCGGACGGTCAGCCCCTCGGCTTCAAGCCGCATAAGCGCCCGGGCCGAACGCCGGGCCATGTCGGTCCAGATGGGCTGGCCGGACGGCGCCAGCGCGCTGTGGGGCAGGGAAAGTCCGAAGGCTTCACCCACGACCTGCGAGGTGGCCGCCGTGCCCAGGAACTGGCAACCGCCCCCCGGCGACGCGCAGGTGCGGCAGCCCATGTCCGCCGCGTATTCCAGCGAGATTTCGCCGTGGGCGTACCGGGCGCCGATGGATTGGATCTTGCCCGCATCCTCGCCCTCCTCCGCCGGCAGCGTGACACCCCCCGGCACCAGCACGCAGGGCAGGTCGTGGGTCGCCGCCAGCGCGATCATCATGGCGGGCAGGCCCTTGTCGCACGTCGCCACGCCGATCACGCCCCGGCGCGTAGGCAAAGACCGGATCAGCCGGCGGAAGACTATGGCCGCGTCGTTCCGGTATGGGAGGCTGTCCATCATGCCGGGCGTGCCCTGCGTGCGGCCGTCGCAGGGATCGGTGCAGTAGCCGCCGAAGGGGATGCCGCCCAGGGCGGTCAGCTCCTCGGCCGCCGCCTGCATGAGCAGCCCGACCTCCCAATGGCCGGTATGGTAGCCCAGGGCGACCGGCGTTCCGTCGGATGCGCGGATTCCCCCCTGGGTGCTGAGGATCAGATACTGCCGCCGGTTCAGCGCGTTGGGACTCCATCCCATGCCCACGTTCTGGGACAGGGCGAACAGGTCGCCGCTGGGGCTTTCCCTCAGCATGTCGTCGGTGAGCGGCAGGCTGCCCTCCGGGCCGGGCGCACTGGACCTGATGTCGTAGATATCCGGATCGGAATGGCCGACGACGGCTTCGAAGGACAGCAGGGACGGGGGTTTCATGAATGGGCTCTTCCGTTGCCGATACGCCCGGTCGTCCACGAAGCGTACCAGTTGTCAGGGGTGAGTTCCGGCGGGACTTCGAGATCCCGCGGGGGGATCATGCCGCGGAGGATCAGGTAACCCTCGTCCAGGAACCGGTCCCGGTCGACGCTGATCACGCTCCCGCTCCCCGGCATCGACCGACGTTATCCAGGAGCGCTTTCATGTAGCCCAGCGCGTAGGCCCTGGAAGGATGATGCCGTTCATCGGGATCTATGGCGAGCCGTGGGACGTGATCGTCAATCATGGGACAGTCCACGCCGGATTCCTCATAGGCCATCAGGGATTCCATGGGATCCACGTGGCCCTGATCGATGAAGGTCTCCGAAAACGCGGGAACAGGCCCCGAGACGAACCGGAAGTGGACGTAGTTGATCTTATTCCACTGACCGAAGTACCGGATGGCGTCGAGCACGTCGCCCGGCATTTCCGAAACGGTCCCCTGGCAGAAGCCCAGTCCGTTGCAGTCGCTGGGGACGATTTCGACGAACCGCCTCAGCGCTTCGTGGCTGCGGAAGACACGGGCGATTCCGCCGATGGGCGAAATGGGCGGATCGTCGGGATGCAGGCTCATGCGCACGCCGGCCTTTTCGGCCACCGGTATCGCCGCCTCCAGGAAATAGGTGATGTTGCTCCACATGTCTTCGTCGGACAATTCCAGGTCCCGGGGAACAGGCGGTTTCCAGTAATCCTGCTTAGCCCCCTTGATCTGTTCGTAGTCGAAACTGGTGACGACCGCGCCGCCCCGGCTCCGGGTCGATTTCGACGTGCGCAGTCCGTAGTTGCCGCCCACGTTGCGCAGGCTGAAGAAATATCCCAGAACGGGGATACCCACGGCACCCATGTTCTCCAGCGTCCTGCACCAGTGCTCGATCTGCTCGTCGCGCCCCGGCAGCCCCAGCTTGATCTTGTCGCACCACTCGGGCGGAACGCCCTCGAGCACCGACCAGGTCAACCCGGCGTCTTCGATGCGCGCCTTTTGGAGCGACAGATCATGAAAACTGTAATAGCCTTTTGCAAGGTCGCAATCCGGCAGCCCGTTTACGACGTCCGTCACCCCCAGTTGCCGGGCGAAGGCCAGGTGCCCGGCGTCCATCCTGCCGTTGACTGCCAGCTTCATGGTTGAGTTTCCACAGTCGATCGCTTCCGTGCCCGGTCAGGGTCCGATGTGACCGGGATTACCTTGACAGGAACGCCGGAGAACCGTATAATTATCCGAGGTTTACGGGGTGTAGCGCAGTCCGGTCAGCGCACCTGCTTTGGGAGCAGGGGGTCGGGGGTTCAAATCCCCCCACCCCGATTCCTATCTCCCCGGTACGGAGCACGCTTGCATCCTACGGCTCCTGGCTTCGAATCTCTACATACCTTTCCAGTCGAGACACTTCGCCGTCATCCACGTACTTGCCGATTTCCCGACGAAACTGATCCATGCTGGAATAGGGGCGGTATTCCTTGAATTCATGGGCCATGCGGTCGCCGACTCCGGGGATGGCGAGTATCTCCTCGTCGGTGGCCGTATTCAGATCGATGGGAACATATACGTACTGCTCCATGCGCGCCACCTCTGCGTCGTCCACGTACTTGCCCATTTCCCGTCGCCACTGGGCGATGGCGAGATAGGGGCGGTATTCCTTGAACTCATGGACCATGCGGTCGCCTACACCCGGTACCAGGCGGATTTCTTCATCAATGGCCGTATTCAGGTTCAAAGGTATAAACATTCGGGCGTAGAGCGCGGCCGCATCCTCCCGGCTCATATGCGCTGAAATGAGCGCGTCCAGTTCGGTCATGCCCGGATAAGGCCGTGCTTCCAGCACCATGTCGGCGAGTTCCGCGGTCATGCCCGGCAGCATGGCGAGTTCGTCGCTTCCGGCGAGGTTCGGATTGACGACCACCGCCGCCGACGATACGGCCGGTGTTGCGGTCTCGGTGGTGCCAGCCTGCTCGGCTACTTCGGAGCCGCCGCATCCGCCGGCCGCAACGAGGAAGGCAACGAGCGATGCCAGCAGCGCGGACCCTGGTTGCTTGAAGGTATTCATGATTTCTCCATGGTTTTGATGGATACAGGATTTGAATTCAAGGCCGGATGCCGAAGGCAGGCCACCAGGCCAAGCAGACCGAGCAACGTCATGGTGCCCGGCGCAAGAGCCGGATAGGCGCCACCCAATGCTTCCCAGACCAGTTCAAGCCCTTCCCGCGATGGATACATTTCCAGTTCGAACTCCACGTTCCCCTGGTAGTGCAGCCACTGCCCGACGAATCCGGACAGGACGAACAATCCCATAAGGACCTGGTACGCCCGGATGATCGCAAAACCGGGAGAGAGGATGAGCCAGATCGAAACCGGAAGACCGGCCGCCAGGAGAACGATCGGTGCCCATTGCCAGTTGTCCTCCATGTGATCTAGGAAGACGAGTTCGAATCCAACGCCCACAATGCCGACGGTCAAAACGATCAGGACGAGACGTCGCAATGTTGCGGCGTCGTCTCGCGGTGTCCCGTGGGGCGGATTATCCATGGCATGCGCCTCGCGTACTTCGGTACATCAGAACAGCGTATTCTTCACCAGAGGTGCGAGGATATCCGGCGTGTCGTTGGACACCCGGTTTACCCGGTTGCTGACGGGCCGGATTTCATAAGGGCCGTCATGGGGCGTCCGTATGATTTCCTGAAGTGTCTCCATAGGCGTTCCGGGGGCGAGCCAGTCGGCGAAGTCGTCGGGATCGACCACCACGGGCTGCCGGTCGTGGATATCGGAAAGCGCGGGGGAGGCAACGGTCGTTACGATAGTGAACGTCTCGAGATGCTGACCGTCCCGGCTCCACTGCTCCCACAGCGCGGCAAAGGAGGCCGGTGAACCGTCTTCGAGTGCCAGAAAAAAGGGTTGCTTGCCGCCCCCGGTCCGCCCGCCCTGCCCGGACCGCCCGGTCCGGCGCCACTCGAACCATCCGTTGGCCGGGATGAGGCACCGGCGCGACCGGAACGCCGAACGGAAGGCGGGCTTCTGGTGAACGGTCTCGGCCCTGGCGTTGATGAGCCGTGCCCCTATCCTGGCGTCCCTGGCCCAGGACGGAACCAGTCCCCAGCGGAGCAAGGCCACGGATCTCGTTCCATGTACGTCGAGACGGCAGACCACGAATTCCTGCGTCGGCGCGCCGTTGTATCTGGGCTCCGGATCGAGGCGTTGAGTCGAATCAGGCAAGGTATACAACGTAAATATCTGTTGCTCGGCCAGGCTTTGGAAGAGGCGTCCGCACATGACTGGTTTTCCGTCTAAACGTGCTCTCTCTGCAATTCTGCCGGGAAGTAATCCACGCGTATGGAATACTTGACCATAGCCTTACTGATACATATCATTTACACAGCGAAGATATGATGTTTGACACGCGAAGCAAGCCCAATCACGTGCGTGTGAAGGAGAACAGAACTTGAACTACGATCTGGACACCACCTTCCGCGGTGATCTGTTTGGCGGGATTACTTCCGCGATAGTGGGTCTGCCGGTTGCGCTCGCCTTCGGCGTCGCGTCGGGCATGGGCGCGGCAGCCGGTCTGTACGGGGCGATCGGCGTAGGCTTTTTCGCCGCCGTGTTCGGGGGCACGCGCTCCCAGATATCCGGCCCCACGGCACCCATGACCGTGGTCATGGCGGTCATCATCGCGGAACACGCGGGTTCGATCACCGATGCCCTCACCGTCGTGATCATGGGCGGCCTGTTGCAGATCCTGCTGGGCACGTTGCGATTCGGACGATTCGTGGCTTACACGCCCCACGTGGTGATCTCCGGTTTCATGTCCGGCATCGGGCTCATCGTCATGCTGATCCAGGCGCTGCCCTTCATCGGGGCGCCTGCCGCGCCCGGAGGCGCCGTGGGGACCATTCGCGCACTGTCGGATGCCCTCGGCGACGTAAACTACAGCGCCTTTGCGATCGCCCTCACTACGCTTGCCGTCGGCGTGCTCTGGCCCAGGTGGCTTTCGAAACTGCTGCCCGGCACCCTGGTCGCCCTGGTCGCCGGTACGACGCTAAGCGTGCTCTGGCTGTCCGACGTGCCGGTGATCGGGGCCATACCCACCGGGTTGCCGGAGATCGTATTGATAGCGCCAACCGCCGCCTTCGTTCTCCATGCCATCGAACCCGCGCTCATCCTCGCATTGCTTGGTTCCGTGGACAGCCTGCTCACCTCCCTGATCGCCGACTCTCTCACGGGTACGCGACACAACGCGGACAAGGAACTGGTGGGACAGGGGATTGGCAATGTAGTAGCCGGACTGATTGGCGGGCTTCCCGGCGCCGGCGCCACCATGGGCACGGTGACCAACATACGGGCAGGCGGCACCACGCGATTGTCCGGCGCGCTGCGAGCCATCATCCTGTTGGTATTGCTCATGGGGCTGGGCTGGGTCGTCGAACCGATCCCCACGCCGTACTCGCGGGCATATTGATGAAGGTAGGCTGGGACATCGTCGACTGGCGGATCCTGACGCGGATTCACCGCCTGCACAGGGAACACCTTTTCATCCTGTTGCTCACCCTGGGGCTGACCGTCTTTGTCGACCTGATCACCGCGGTAGCGATAGGACTGATCGTCGCAGGCATGGCCCACGCCCGGAAACTGGAGAATCTGGAACTCGACAGCGTGGTTTCCGTACCATTGCTGGACCGCCAGTTCTTCTCACATGATGATAACGCGGACACCATGGATCAGTTCATGGCCCGGGTCGGCCTGGTTGCGCTCAGGGGAAGTTTCACCGTCGCTTCGTCCAAGAAACTGGTAGGGGTGATCAGCGAGGATATCAAGGATCACGACATCGTCATTTTCGACTTCTCCGGCGCCACGTACATTGATGACAGTGCGGCCATGGTCGTGGAACAGCTCATGGATGTCGCCACGAGCGAAGACACGGCGTTCATCGTCATGTCGCTCTCGGGATCCGTCGAGGAGACCCTTTCCGCACTCGGTATCATCCAGCGCGTACCGGAAGCACACATCGTGAACACGCTGGATGAAGCACGCGAAGTCGCCAGGGAAATGCTCGGGACGTAATCCTGATTGAATAAAGGGTGAATAAGAGAGCGGGAAGAGGGCACATGTTCAGACAGTGGAGACCATACCTCCCCTTTTGCCTGTACGGTCTCGTCGCCCTGTTGTTGACTTCAGCCTGCAGTGACGGTCCGTCCGATCCTTCTGGATATCCATTCGTAGAGACCATCCCCGGGGAAGAAGCGGCGGCCAGGCCCCTCCCGGCGGACGCGGCGCCTCCCGAACGCCAGGTGTATCGTTATTTCTCCAACGAACCCTCCAGCCTGGACGTCAGCGTTGCCTTGTACGAATCCCTGGGCAGTGCGTTCCTGTTCGAACGCCTCTGCATGGTCGACGAGGACGAAGCACTTATTCCGGGCGCGGCGGACCGGTGGGAGCGTTCGCCCGATGGAAGAACCTGGACGTTCCACCTCCATCCCGGCGCGCGGTGGAGCGACGGCACGCCGGTCACCGCCCACGACTTCGAATACACGTACAAGCGCCTGCTCCACCCGGACAGCGGCAACGTGTATGCCTTCTTCTATTACGACATCAAGGGCGCGAGGGCGTACAACCAGCGTAAGATCGACGACCCGGACCTGCTCGGCGTACGGGCGATCGACGACCTGACCTTCGAAATCGAAACCGATGAACCCTGTGCCTACATGCCATACGTGACCTCGTACACGGCCTCTTCGCCGGTACCGAGATGGCAGGTGGAGAAATACGGCAGGCGGTGGACGGAGGCCGGGCGCTGCGTGAGCAACTCGGCGTTCAGGCTGGACGAATGGGTCCAGGGCAAGTACATGACCTTCCGGCTCAATCCGTACTACAAGGGAAACAATCCGGGTCATTTAAGAAAGATCGTCCGCCTCTTCTCGGGAACGGCGGGGACCGGCAGCGCATCCGGCGGCGTGGGACTGCTGCCGTACGAGAATGACGAGGTGGACCTGGTCGGCGTGGGTAGTCCGGCCGATCTCGATCGCATCAGAAATGACCCGGAGCTGAGCGGCCAGCTCTGGAAGTTCAACGGCGTGTCCACCGTATACCTGTTTTTCCGAACCCGGGAGCCGCCCTTTGACGATGTCCGCGTACGCCAGGCTATCGCCAGAGCCATCGACAAGCAAACCATCGCCGACGTGCTGTTCAAGGGGGCCGTCCGACCCGCCTACGGCATGCGACCCCCCAATTTCCCCGGATATGCCGGCGAACGCCAGAGGCCCCTCCAGGCGTTTGATCCGGAGACCGCGCGCCGGCTGATGGCCGAAGCAGGATACCCCGGCGGCAAGGGATTCCCCGCCATCGAGATCTGGTTGCGAGACGCACCTCCTTCCTCGCAGAGCGGCCAGGCCGCACAGATGATCCAGGAACAACTGCTCGAAATCCTCGGAGTCCGGCTTGAAATCCGAAACATGCAGGCAAACGCCTTCAATCAGTTGATGTACGAGTGGGAGATACCGCTCGGCATGGTCGGTTACGACGCCGACTTCTCCGACCCGCAGAGCCTGCTCGGCGTTCCCTGGCGCTCGCAGCCCAGGGGTTTCACCCGGCACGACTGGAGTAATGCGCGGTTCAACGACCTGATCGACCGGGCCCGGGGGGAGCCTGATCGCGGCAGGCGGATGCATTTCTACGAAGAGGCGGAATGGATCCTTACTTCTGGTGTCGGGGGAGCGTTTCTGTGGCACGACCACCGCTTCCAGCTCCGCAAGCCGTGGCTCAAGGGACTGAAGCAGGACCGCGCGGGTTTCTATCCCTTCTGGGAAAACAACACCGTATACACCGAGATGTACATCGGCAGGGAGAGACTGGACGGTTGAAAGGATCTACAGCATGGACGAGCCACATCGTATAGACGGGGCCATAGCGGTCGTGACCGGGGCGGCACAGGGGCTCGGACTGGGTATCGCGGAGCGGCTTGCACGCAACGGCGCGACCGCGGTGATGGCGGATCTGCAACGCGAAAAAGTCGAGGAAGAAGCCGGAAAACTCCGCAGGCAGGGGTTGGAGGCTGTTCCCGGGTATCTGGACGTTTCAGACAGCGCGTCGGTAACCGCGTTCTTCGATGAGGTCGTCGAAGCGCATGGCAGGCTCGACATCCTGGTCAACAACGCAGGGGTTGGTCAGCAGGTTACGCCGGTAGTCGAACTCGACGACGGGGAGTGGGACCGGGTGATCCGGGTCACGTTGACCGGGACCTTCTATTGCTGCCGGGCGGCAGGCGGGATCATGGAGCGCCAGGAGTCGGGATGCATCTTAAACATCTCCTCCATTAACGGGCAGAATCCTGCGGCCCTGGTGGCGGCCTACAATGTGGCCAAGGAAGGCGTCATCAGTCTCACACGGACCCTGGCGCTGGAACTCGCGGCGTACGGGGTACGCGTGAACGCCGTCTGTCCGGGTCCGGTCTACACCGAGTTCAACCGGTCGAACATGGCCCAGCGCAGCAGGACCCTGGGGTTGACCGAAGAACAGATGATCGAACGGATTCGAAGTGCCATCCCGCTGGGCAGGTGGGGCGAGCCGGAAGACATCGCGAACGGCGTGGCGTTCCTGTGCAGCCCGGCGGCAGGGTGGATCACCGGGGAAGTCCTGCGGGTGAGCGGCGGCATGGAAGGCGTGGCGGCTGCGCCGGGGAGGCGGGTTACGGAGGATTAGTTTATCTGGAAGACATTAACTTTGCAAACAAACGAATTGTGTTGCTGATCATTCTATCGTAACCGCAGCATGGTTGAAGGCACAGCCCATTGATTGGGACAAATTACTATATCCACTCAGAGCACTTTACTGAATCACTCTAACACCTTGTCGTAGTATATCATTAGCTATCTGAGTACCTGTCTTTTTAGGTCCAGCAAAGATGAGATAATAAAGTGGTCGACCGCGAGTGTTCCGAATCTCGCGTGCGGCGGAAACGTGTCCAAAAACCTGTTTGAGTCTTTTACGATACCACCTCACAAGAAGATCCCCAGCATATTGTACTTTCTGGGTTTGCTGACCAAACAGATTCTGCTTAGAGCTATAAAGTACATCAAACCACTCTTCTGTTCCGAAGTATTGGTTAAGTTTGTTCCGTTGCGTCTGGGTGAATACACCACTATTTGGCAATAACCTCTGTATGGCCATACCTACAGGGAAGTTTATGAACACTTCTATTGCGCTTTTTTTCCGATTTCCGCTACAGTACTCCAAGGAACTTGCATTCCGAATGGATCCAAAAAGACGACGCCTCGCCACTTGTTCCAATTGGTGTCCTGGAGAAGTTTAGTCAGGTAATCGTTACAGTCGAGGTTGCGAATATGTATACGCCTGTGAGGAATCTTGTCTTTGTAACTTTCCTTCAGTTCTTTTAATTGTTGCAGTCTTTTGGGTTCTATTTCGATGAAAACATAGTCTGTAAATGGGTACTTGATATCAAGTGCAACATTCGGAGAACCACTTATGTACTCTGTTTCATCGGCATCCTCAGCAACATACTCAGAGATCTCAAAAAGTGACTGCTGAGATGAAACCGCTGTTTGTTCTTTACGAACTCTGAGAGTTCCTGGTCCTGCGAATGCATCAATATAGAAGTAACCTTTGAAGTTCCTCCTGCGAAGTATAGTAGTGTAAGCATTGAGATACTTACTAAGGCAGTCGAGTTTCTCTTTTGCCCAAGGACCGACTTCCATTGGTTCTCTTGAGTCGTATTTCGGTGCGCCAACTGCCTGCAAAGTAGTTCCTTGTACTTTGTAATTCTCAATTATAGGGTAATCCTGCCATTGTTGTCCATCCAGCGTGTTGCCACCAGCTTTTGGCGTACGACCCCCCCACTGTTTAAAGAAAAAAGCCACGTCTTGTGTTTGACACTGATCTCGCAATTCACGTAGCCATTCTACTTTGACTGGCCGCGCTCCGGGCCCACTTTCGCCACCGGCAATCGCCCAATGGATA
Source organism: Gemmatimonadota bacterium (assembly GCA_026706345.1). NCBI lineage: Bacteria > Pseudomonadati > Gemmatimonadota > Gemmatimonadota bacterium. The sequence goes on from JAPOYX010000020.1 coordinate 22,864, forward strand.
TTTGTCAGATCCACCGCACCAACTGCACCAATCAGTGGCTCGAATGAAACGAAACGTACTGAGGCGTTTGTCTGTTTAAGGTGGCGAAGACGTACGACAGATGTTGAATGAATCCTCGATAGAGACACCAAGCCAGATATGTGGTGGGACAGGTTTCTCTTCGAAACGGCGTTGGACAAACCTACGCATGAGCGAACTGCGCTTGGTAAGCACTTGATAGACATGCCAGTTGGCCTGCTCCATTGTGTCAAAAACTCGATGAACAAACTCAACTGGTATATCCTTATGGAATAAATCACTCATCGAATTGACAAAAATAAGTTGAGGCCGCTTCCATAGAATGGGTTGCTCAAGGCGTTCCGGTCGTAGTTTTAGATCAAATCCGTTTTCGAATGGATGTCCTTCAACACCCCTAAATCGCTCCGAAAACCGCTCGGCATAGCAATGATCACAACCAGAACTAACCTTCGTACATCCTGTAACTGGATTCCAGGTAGTATTTGTCCACTCTATTTGGCTATTGGCAGACATTAGAAGTCCTCACCGTTATTGAACCCAACGACAATAACCAAACTTATGTATAGTATATCGGCTTGTCAAATTACTTTAGAGTCTAGTCACGACTATATTCAGACCATGATCAATCGAAGGTAAAAGCCAAAACTACTGCGTGGTCTTGATTTTAAGCATCGGGATCGGACGAAAGGAAGTGAACTCAGAAACCCTCCCCTACACCCCCGCCATCATCCGCATCACCGTACCCTGATCCGCTTCCTCGCGGGACAGTTCCCCGGCGATTCGACCCGAGCGGAGCACCATGATCCGTGTTGAAAGGTTGAGCACCTCCGGCAATTCGCTCGACACGAGCACAATGGCCGTGCCTTCGTGGGCCAGTTGGTCGATCAGGGCGTGCATCTCCGACTTGGCGCCCACGTCCACACCCCTGGTGGGTTCGTCGATCAGGAGGACGGGACACCGTGCGGCCAGCCACTTGGCCAGGACCACCTTCTGCTGATTCCCGCCCGACAGACCCGCCGTGTCGTACCGGACATCGTCCGGCCGTACCGATAGTCGTTTTACATATTCCCGCGCCAGGTCTTCTTCCCCTTTCCCGCGGATCCATCCGAATTCGGAGCGGTGGTTTAGGGTGGGAAGGCCGATGTTCTGTTCCACGCGAAGCGAAAGGACGAGACCGAATCGCTTGCGGTCTTCGGGCACGAGCCCGATGCCCGTCCGCATCGCGTCGATCGGACGCCGGATGCTCACCGGCCGGCCCCGGACACGTATCTGCCCCGTGGCCATGGGATCCAGCCCGAATATGGCCTGCAGCACTTCGGTCCGGCCCGCGCCCACCAGGCCGGCCAGGGCGAGTACTTCCCCGGCCCGCACGGAGAATGGCACGCGCTCGAACTTCCCGGGACTGGAGAGTCCGTCCACGCCCAGCATCTCGTTACCGGGTTCGGCCTGCACGTGGGAAGGGAAATAGGCCTCGAAGGTACGCCCGATCATCAGATTGATCAGCGTAGGTCGGTCGAGGTCGGCGACCGGGCGGGTAGCCACGTGCCGGCCGTCGCGAAGCACCGTCACGACGTCGCACAGGCGGAAGATCTCGTCCAGGTCGTGGGAGATGTAGATCGACGTTACGCCCTTCGCCTTGAGATGCCGGATATGCTCCCGTAACCGTTCGGCTTCCACGTGGGACAGGCTGCTGGTCGGTTCATCGAAGACGATCACGCGGGCGCCGCTGCCCAGGGCCGCCGCGATCTGCACGAGTTGCTGCTGGGCGACGGGCAGATCGCCGATGGGCGTTCCCACGTCCATGTCGGCTTCAACCGCTGCTAGCATTTGCCGGGCCCGCTCTTCCATCCTTCGATCGGAGACGAACCCTCCCCTGCCGGGCAGGGCGCCGAGACAGAGGTTCTCGGCGACGGACAGGTTCTCGCAGAATGCGAGTTCCTGGTGGACCATGCCGATACCCAGGTCAAGTGCGTCCCGTGGTTCGTAAAACTGAACGGGCCGGCCGTCAATGCGTATCTGGCCGCCGTCCATCCCGTAGATACCGGTCAGGATCCGTCCCAGCGTACTCTTGCCGGCGCCGTTTTCGCCCACCACGGCGTGACAGGAACCCGCTTCTACACCGAAGGTGACGCCGTCGAGCGCCGTCACACCCGGAAACCGCTTGGTGACTCGTTCGAAAGCGATGTATGCATCAGGCGTGTTGCGGTCCATGGAGCTATCCGGGGTCTCTCGCCCGCGAGGAAGCTGTCCGGGGTTTCCCGCGAGATCCGACTGAAGCGTCCGGATCAGTCGTCCGAGGAAGGCGGTTCCTCCGTCTGCAGGTACCGCTCGGGTACGTCCGTAAACCCCCATCCCTGGAGCATCTTCGCCCATTCGCCCAGGTTATTCTGTGATACGTGGACCAGTTCGAGCGGGTTGATGACAGGCACGTCCTGCTTCAGGTAGATCTTCTCGACGATCAGCCGGACGGATTCGTAACCCCACAGGTAGGTGGGCTGTCCCCATAGCACGGGTACGATGCCCTGCTCGATGTAGGTCAGTTGGGGCGGCAGCGCGTCCACTGAGATGATCTTCATGCGCTCGGGGTCGAGGTCGGTCAGCAGAGACTGGGTGAACAGCGCCCATCCGCCGACCATGGCCCATCCGTCGATGTCGGGGTAGGCATTGTTTACGCGCACCACCTCGGCGGCGGCGTCCTGGGGGGTTTCTATGTGGTAGAAGGTGCCCACGATCGAGATCTCCGGGTACTCCGCGGCCTTCTGCAGGACGCCTTCCACGCGCTTGCGCAGGTTCGGCGCGTTCTGGTTGCCCGCGAGGATGGCCACGCGGCCCTTGCCGTTCATCGCCAGGGCCAGCTCTTCCATGATCAGTCCGCCGGTCTTGATGTCGTCCACGCCGAAGAAGGCGAACCGCCTGGATTCGGGGGCATCGCTGTCGAAGGTCATGACCGGCACGCCCCGATCCACCGCGTCATTGATGGCGCCCGTGACCTTGGCGGCGTCCGAACAGGAGATCAGGACCACGTCGGCCCCTTCGTTTACGGCCTGCGCGATACGCTGCGCCTGGACCTGGCCGTCCTCCGTCGGCGGCGTGCGCCAGTCGATCACGATGTCGATGCCGTGCTCGGCCGACAACTCGCCGGCCGCGGCCTCCGCGCCGGTACGGGAGGAAAGGAACACGGGATTCGTCGTGCTCTTGGCGATCATGGAGATCACGAGCCGGTTGTCGTCAGGCGGCGCGGTTCCCCCGCAACCCGTGCCGAAAGCGAATATGCCGAGGGCCGACAGGACCAGGGTCTTCAGCCGTCTTTTGCATACCATCATCGATCCCGTTCCTTTCTGATAGATCCGACTTGACATGGACTCTGATAGATATGACCGGTCATGAACCTAGCCCGCTCCGGCCAGCTTGCGCGCCGTGAGGCGCCGGTTCACCTGGTCGAGGACCACCGCGATGATGATCGCGCAACCGATTACGACCCATTCGTAGTTCTGGTCCAGGTGCAGGGTGCGGATGGATTGTCGAATCAGGACGATCAGCATGGCCCCCAGCATGGCGTTGACCGCGCTGCCCCTGCCCCCACGCAGGCTGGCGCCGCCGACGACCGCCGAGGCGATGACGTAAAGTTCGTATCCCGTGGCGTCGGCACAGGAGGCCGACCCGTAGTAGCTGCTGCCCACCAGCGCCGCGATCCCCGCGGTGAGTCCTGAAACCACGTACACACCGACCAGGATACGGTCGATCCTCAGGCCGGCATACCGGCTGGCCTCCAGGTTGCCGCCCACGGCGAATATGTGGCGTCCCATGACCGTGCGGGACAGGTAAACCGCGCCGGCGGCGGTGATCAGGAGCATGATGATCATGGGCATGGGATAGAGCGCGTCGGAACCGAAGGACAGCTTGATCGCGTCGGTCAGGGGCTGCGGCACGAGTATGCTCTCCGCTTCGCTGATCACGAAGGCAATGCCCCGGAAGACCCACATGGTGCCCAGAGTGACGATAAAGGGATGGACGCGAAGTCCGACCACCATGACGCCGTTCAGCAGGCCGCACAGCAGGCCGAGGCAAACACAGACCAGGACGGCCAGCGTGACTACCGCGACGGGACTCTCCGGCGCCACGGACCGCAACACCATGGCGGTCATTACCCCGGAGAGGGCGTAGATGGAACCGACCGAAAGATCGATTCCGCCGGATATGATGACCATGGTCGCACCGACCGCCATGATCACGAAGAAACTGGCGTCGGTGGCCGTCTGCATCAGGGTGCGCGAATTCAGGAAGTTGTTGACGAGTTCGCCCGTCGTTCGGTCCGCGTGATACCCCGCGAAAACGGAGAGTACCGCGCCGAGCAGGAGGATAACGAGGATCAGTCCCGTTTGCTGGGAGCCGAGCAGGATACGAAGCATGGACGGGGCCGGTTTTCCAGGGGTTCGACAGGTTCTGGTGCTGTATCCGATGTCCTGAATGGTACGGGAGTGGCGGTCAAAATCAAGGAAAACCTGAAGGAGGGAGGAAAGGCGAGAGGCGGCTGACATGCCGGAAGCCAGCCGAACCGTCACAAATGAAAACACAAATAAAAAGCCCCGGCACAATGCTGCGTCATGTCGGGGCTGCCTGCAAACCAGGTTGGTACACGGCGAAAAACGCCGTGTCAGGAGGCTTTCTTCTCCGTCTGTTCCGTATCCTCGCGGCGCAGTTCCTCTTCCCGGTCCGCTATGTTCCCCTGCAACTCCTTGATGCGGTCCAGAATGCCCGTCACCTCCGTGTCTCCCGACACATCGGTGATACCGTCCTCGACTACCATCTGGTGGACACGGCCGCCCAGTTCGGTCAGCTGGTTGCGGATATCGGCCCGGGCCGACTGGATCTCCAGCTTGACCCGCCCCTTACGCGTGAGATCTTCCGCCATGTCCAGCGCGCCGGACAGACTTTTGCGGACGGTTTCGATCGGCCCGTCCAATTCCGACTTAATCGTTTGCCAGAGGTTCATAACGGTGCTCCTTTATCTGGATCCTTCGTGGATCTTTGATCTGCGGTTTGCCGGATGAAAGGTCTTCTACAGGCTTAGACGCCCATTTCGCCTTCCGGGTTTCAGTATACCGACCCGGAGCTTCCCCGTCAACGATAGAGCGCGTATGCGATGATGTTGATCCCCATTCTGAAGGCGGTCTCCCGTTTCGCAGGCGGATCGTTGTGGGTCTTTTCGTCGGCCCAGCCGTCGCTCACATTGCTTTCGTACGTGTAATACACCACCAGGCGTCCGTCGTGGAAGAGCCCGAACCCCTGGGGCGGCTTTCCGTCGTGCTCATGATGTTTGGGCGGGCCGGCCGGGAAATCGTAGATGATGTGATAGATCGGGTGGGTGAAGGGCAACTCGACGAATTCCTGGTCGGGAAAGACTCGCTTCATCTCCCTGCGGAATGCCCTGTCCATGCCGTAGTCGTCATCGGCATAGAGGAATCCGCCGTGCGTGAGATACTTGCGCAGGTTCCGGACTTCCGGCCCGGTCCACTTCACTTCGCCGTGGCCGGTCATGAAGAGGACGGGTGAAGAGAACAGCCGGTCGTCGGTCAGGGTAACGACGCGCTGATCCAGGTTCGTCTCGATGCCCGCGCGCAGTTGCAGTTCCCGGGCCAGGTTGGGAATCGCCTCGGGGTCGTTGTACCAGTCGCCCCCGCCGTCGTACTTCATCCGCGCAATAGTCAGCCTGCCGTTTTCGCTTTCAGCCGCTCCCCCTTCGGAATGCGTCCACCCCGAGGCGAGGCCGCAGAGCAGGAGGGCGGTCATCCATCTTTGAAAGGAGGTCATTGCGAAAAACCTCCGATCATCTGCGACCGCCGGTTCCGGTGGTCCGCCCCGGCCGCGCTCGGCCGCCCGGGCGGCGCCCGGGTGCGCGTACGCGCTGGCCGCCCCCCGCGAGGGCCATGAGGTAGACCAGGCCGATCGCCACAAGGCCCAGGATGATGGTACCAATCACGCTGAAACCAATCGTCGCCAGCATACTTTCTCCTTCGTGCCGCTTGTATGTTCCGCTGCTCAAACGTACGTAAACAAACCGTGCGCTGCTTAAACCATATTACTCTAACGTGCGCCGCTCCAACGTCCGTTGCTTAAACCGCGTCCGGTCGGAAGCCGCTCACTCGTCTTCGTTGCGATACCGGCTACCCGTCGACCCTCGCGGGCCGTTCGGTGTCCTTCATGCTCCAGTCCAGCAGGCGCCTCATGTCCGTGAACCGGGTCCGGCTGGTCGGCCCGCCAAGAATAACGGCGTAAATGTCATCGCCCGAGTCGCCAAGCGCCCGCATGACGAGACAGTATCCGGCCCTGCGGATATAACCGGTTTTGCTCCCGACACCCTCCCACTGCCTTTCGGACGCCGTATCGCGCACCAGCCGATTGGTGGTCCGGATGGTATGCGTGCGCCTGTTCGTTCCGAACCTGTACTCCCGGGCCAACAGGATTTCCGCCAGCAGTTCGTCCTGCAGCGCGGTCCACAGGAGGGCCACGCAATCCACTGCCGTAGATACATTGCCCGCGTCCAGCCCCGTGGGTTCGGTAAAACGGGAGTTTGACAGGCCAAGCGAGGCCGCCGTCTCATTCATGCGGTCCACAAATACTTCCATGGTCAGGCCCGATGCACGTGCCAGCGCGCGCGCCGCCGCGTTGTCCGAAGCGATCAGGGTGGCGTAGAGCAGATCCGTCGCCGAGACCTGTTCCCTGTACCTGAGTTTCGTCCAGTTCGCCCGGTATACGTCCTTTCGCCTAATACTCACGCGCTTTTCAAGATCCGGATTCATCCGCATGTAGGTCACCGCGGTCATCAGCTTCGTGATACTCGCGACCGGGAACGGCGATGTGGCATTCTTCTGGTAGATCACCTCGCCCTTCTGGATGTCGATGACAAGCGCGGCCCGGGCACGTACGCGGATTTCCGCCCGCCGCGCGGTTGATCTGGCGGCCGGCGCCTCGGCCCTGTCGGGGGAAGTTTCACCGGCAGCCGGCACGGACGCATGTATCTCTTCGGCCGGGACTTCAACCCCGTTCGATACGCTCCCCGGGGTAAGCCCGAAGGCGGGTCCCGTGTTCGTAAAGGCTGAAACGGCTGAAACGGCAGAAAGCAGCAAGGCGCAGGATACCCATGACGCCCCGGGCCAGATCGATGCGGCTCTGTTCATAGGTTGTGATTATAGGACGGGGGATATCTCTAAGTCAAGGTGAATCAAGCCGGTTGTCCCGGCGCGCCCGCAGGGAAGACGCAACCTGATTCGGGCCATCTGCCCCTTCCGAGACCGACTGACCCGCTCCGACGGGTTGCAGATCGATATGGACCCTGACCTCGCGGTTCTCGATACTGAACGACGTAAAGGACAGATCCGGCGGCAGGATTTTCAGCCGGCAATCGAAGATCCGGCTGGCGGTAAGTTCGGAAAGCTCGATCGAGGGCGAAGTCACCACCCGCTCGATCTGGTCGAGTTCCATTTCCCGGCCCGTTATAGGCACCGAGGGCGGTTCAACGGTGACACGCAGGATTTCCAGACCCTCCGGGAGTTTACCCGACAGTTCGTGATCGATCATGATTCGCCTGCTCACGATGCGATCGGAGTTGACGGTGAGGATTCTCGGATCGATCGAGGTGGCTTCGAAACCGAAAGGCAATTCGACGTTCGCTTCCGTGAGGGGCATGGTATGGGTCCGGGGCTCGATATCGTCCAGATCGACCATTACGCGTACCTGATCCGCCGTAAGCGTGGATATACTGCCCTGGGGACCCCGAACCCATACGTTCACCTCGTTGGGCGAAATGCTGATCAACTCGATGTTCGCCGGGATGTTCTGAAACTCCAGCGCGGCGGTTATGGGTACTTCGGAGCGTTGCTGTCCGATCAGGACAAACCAGAGCAGGCAGGCTAATCCGATGGACGCCAGTTTGGCGGTAAGGTTGTTGCGATTGAACCGGTATCCCGACCGGAGGGTGACGATTTTATCTATTGCTTCCCGCAGCGACGGCCTGCTCCGGGGAATCTCGATCGGCAGCAACGATTTTTCCAGCATCTGCCATAGTTTTTCCCGGTCGGCCACGGCCGATATATCGCCGCCGGAAGCCACGGACACTTCGCCGCTTTCTTCGGACACCACGACGCAGAACGTATCGCCGAGTTCCGACACGCCCAGGGCTGCCCGGTGCCGCGTGCCGTACCGGGGGGGAAGATGGTCCCTGGTCGAAAGCGGCAGATAGGTGGCGGCTTCGACCACACGATCCTTCTCCACGATAATCGCGCCGTCGTGAATCGGCGAAGACGGATGAAAGATGCTGACGATCAATTCCTGGCTCACAAGGCTGTCGAGCTTGACGCCATGCTGAACGACTCCGGAGATTCCGGTCGCCCGGGGGAAGACCAGCAGGCCGCCGATGCGTTTCTCCGACAATTCGAAACAGGCCTCGGTTATCTCCTTCAGAATGCGCCGGGAGATGGGACTGGATTGAAGTCTGAAAATGACCAGGGGGCTGACCCGCTCCAGCAACTGCCTGATTTCCGGCTGGAAGACGACAATGATCAGGATCAGGATAACACCGAGGAGGTACTGCAGAATCTGGCTGGTCAGGAGCAGTCCGCTCCAATTCGCGATGCTGTAAAGGATGCCCAGGCCGCCCAGGCCGATCAGGATATGATAAGCCCGCGTGCCCTTCAGCCACATGTAGAGAAAGTAGATCAGGGCCGCTATGATGAATATGTCCAGCAGGCTGATCAGGTTGATCAGGTTGATCAGTTCAAACATCGAAGGGGATCCCCCGGATTGATGGTCATGTCATGCAACAACACGTGTTGACAGGCGTTCATCCATATCAGGAGCTCATTCATATAAAGATAAGAGCATATGGAACTTTTGCCAATAAAACGATTTCCGGTCCAGGCCTCCGTCAAACGGGCTGCCTGCTCCGGGAAGAAGGTGCCGCCCGCTCACCGGGAAGGAGGTGCCGCCCGCTCACCGGGCCGCAGCGAAGGCAGGGTCAGTACGTTGCTGAACGCCGTTCCGCCCGAAACAACGAATTCCAGGGCTTCCTCGACGGGCAGATCCACGGGTATCACGTCCCGCCGCGGCACGATCACAACACGCCCTGCCGCGGGATTCGGGGTGTTGGGCACGAATACGCTGACCAGTTCCTTCCGGTTGTCTTCACTCGGGATCTCGCCGACAATGAAAGCGACCATCCATGCGCCGCGCCGCGGATACTCCACCAGCACCGTCTTCCAGATCCGCGTCTCCCCCGCCATGGTGAAGGTGTCCAGCAGCTTCTTGACCGTGTGGTACACCCTCCGCGCGACCGGCAGCCGCATCACCTGGTCCTCGAACCAGGCGATCACCCGCCTGCCCAACACGTTGGACGCCACGAAGCCGGCCAGGTAGATCACGACCAGCATGAGCAGGATCCCGAGTCCGGGTATGCGCGTGTCCAGGCCCAGCAGCCCGCGAATGACCGGCGCCACGAAGGAATCGAGCCAGGTCAGCAGCCAGCTCAGCACAGCCACCGTGGCCGTCAGGGGAACCAGCGCGATAAGGCCCGATACCATCGTACGCTTTATGTTCTGGCGGATGCGGGCTAACGCGGACTGACGCCTGGGCTTGGGATCCAGATTGAAGGTGGACATGATACGCACCGCCACTCGGAGTGTTCACTCGGTGCAGCCGGCGGCGATCTTGTGACTGCGTGACTATCCAGCCAGCCAGCGATGCGGTTCCGGCCACTTCTGCTCTCCCATATAGTACGCGTTTTCCGGTTCGTTGGTTCTACACCTTGAACAGTTGCCCCATTCTCTTCCCCAATACTTTACTTGTAATTAGCAAACTGCATGCCAAAAGGACCATGCCCAGCATGCCCATGGCACTGGCCATGTAGGGTCCGTCCGCGATGCGGCCCATAAGACTGTATATGGCCTTGGTAATGGGATAGTACTGTTCCTTGATGGCCAGGATCAGGCTGTCGCTCACTTCCAGCATGGCGAAGGAAAAGGAAAGGATGGCGCCGGCGGCCACGTTGGCGAGCACGAGGGGCATGGTGATCTTCCAGAGCGTCCGCAAGGGGCCGGCCCCCATGTTCATGGAGGCCTCTTCCAGGGTGATGCTCATCTGCTGGAAACCGGCATAGGCCGCCCGGACCATGTAGGGCAGGCGCCGCACGGCGTACGCGATGATCAGCAGGGGTATGGGGGAAACACGGACGTCCAGCACCGTACCCGAAAAACCGGAGATGTATCCGAAGGCGAGTACCAGGCCCGGCAGGGCGAGGGGCAGCATGGCCACGGCGTCCAGCGCGTCCCGGAACGGAAAGCGCCGGCGCGTGAGCAGATAGGCGATGGCGACCCCCAGCAGGATGTCGATCATTGTGCTCATCACACTCAGCCAGAGGCTGTTCTTGATGGAGAGCAGAGTCAGGTCATGCTCGAAGATCTGACCGTAGTAGGCCGTGGTGTAGTCGGAGGGAAGCACGGTCATGAACCATCGCTCGGTGACGGAAGTGAGGACCACGCTCAGGTGGGGAATCAGCGCAATGCCGGTGATGGACAGGAGCATGCCCCATATCAGCACGGTCTCGAGGCTCGTCGCGCGCCGCGAGGCCGACATCACGTGTCCTCGGGCGACCATTTCGTAGTGGCGGCCGCCGAAGAACTTCTTGGACAGGTAGAACAGGGCCAGGGTGACCAGGACGACGAAGACGACCAGGGCGTATCCCAGGGGATTCCCGTGGATGTCGGTGGACATGTTGAAGATCTGGACCGCCACGACCTCGCGGAACTCGAAGATCAGCGGCGTGCCCAGATCCGTGAAGGCCCAGATGAATACGATGATCGCGCCGGCGAAATATCCGGGCAGCATAAGCGGGAATGTGATGGTGCGAAACAGGCGGAAGCCGCCCGCGCCCACGTTACGCGCCGACTCTTCCAGACTGGGGTCCACGTTGGCCAGCCCGGCGGCGATGTTCAGGTACATGATGGGGTAGAGGTGCAGCGCCTCGAGGATGACGACGCCCCAGAATCCGCCGCCTCCGAACCAGTCGATGGGCGCGTCGATGAGGCCCGTTTCGAGGAGGAACAGGTTGATCGAGCCGAACCGGGCGAACATCTGCTTCATTCCGATGGCGCCCACGAAGGGCGGCATGATCATGGGCACGAGGGCGAGTCCGCCCAGGAGCCCCTTGCCGATGAAATCGTACCGTACGAGAGCGACGGCCATAGGCAGGCTGATGATCGTCGTCAGGGCGGTGGTGACGATGCCCAGCTCGAAACTGTTCAACAGGGCGCGCTGCTGGACCGGGCTCTGCAGCATCAGTCCGAAGAACTCCATGGAGAACCGTTCGTCCGTGTAGAAGGCGTTCAACAGGACGTGGAGAAGCGGATAGAACAGGAATAGGCCGAAGAACAGGACGAGAATGCCCAGGACGGCGATGACGCCGGGGGTCAGGTCCGACAGATCGAATCGGTTACGGGGCATGGGGGTATGCTTCACGGTATCCCTATCCGGGTTTCCCGAGTACGACGACCTGCGCGGCGTCGTACTTCAGACGGATGGACGCACCGGCCCCGGCACGTCGCCGGCCGGGCTGATGATCCACCATTTTGACCAGCGTGCCGTCATCCAGCCGGACCGAATACTGCTCGTGTTCACCGAGGTACATGGTCTGCTGGACGACCCCGGCCAGGATGTTCTCGTCTCCGCCGTCCGCGCCGTCATCGCCGTCCGTGCCGTCCGGTTTCAGGATCCGTATCGTCTCGGGCCGGATGGAACAGACGACTTCGTCACCCGGCGACAGACTTTCGGCGGGTTCCGCCGTCGAGTGAATCACTCCCACGGCCGTCTCCACCGCCAGGGGCGTTTCCGCGCGCGTCAATTTGCCGGCCACGAAGTTCGTCTCCCCGATGAAGTCGGCTACGAAAGCACTCGCCGGCCGGGTGTAGATCGAACGCGGGTCACCGGTCTGCGCAACGGCCCCCATATCCATGACGGCCATGCGGTCCGCCATGGAAAGCGCTTCCTTCTGGTCGTGGGTCACATAGATCATCGTCATGCCGGTCTCGTCGTGAATACGCCGGATCTCGTCGCGCATTTCCAGCCGGAGCCTGGCGTCCAGGTTGGACAGAGGCTCGTCGAGCAGCACCACGCCGGGTTGGATCACGAGGGCCCGGGCAAGGGCCACGCGCTGCTGCTGCCCGCCGGACAACTGGTTCGGCGACCGCTCCCCGTAGGCTTCCATCCGCACCATCCTGAGCGCCTCCGAGACGCGGTCCTTCTGTTCTGAAGACGGCACCTTCCGCAGGCCGAGTCCATAGGCCACGTTCTCCCAGACGGACATGTGCGGCCAGAGGGCGTAGTTCTGGAAGACCATTCCCGTGTTCCGCCTGTGGGGAGGCGTGCGGGTTACGTCCTGGTCGTCGAACAGGATGCTTCCCGTATCGGGCGCATAGAACCCGGCGATCAGTCGCAGGACAGTGGTCTTGCCACAGCCGGAAGGACCCAGGAGAAAGAACAGCTCGCCTCTCGCGATCTTCAGCGATACGTCGTCAACCGCCGTCACTTCGCCGAATTTCCGGGTTATTCCCTGCAGAGTCAGTCTCACCATATTCGGTATCCCAAGATATGAAAAAGCATTCAGGGTATGAAAAAACACGCATCCGCCGCGCGGTCTGCGACGGACGAAACCGGACCGTTCGACGGGGCGGATCCCGGGTCTTCACCCGCCTCGCCGCTTCAACCTCCAAAGGTACAGAACCATACCCGCCAGAACCAGTCCGCTGCCGGAGAAAAGCACGTACCTGGCGCCGGCCCATCCCGCGCCCGCGCCGTACTTCTCCGCCGCCAGCCTGCTCCACGCGAGCAAGGTACGGTTTCTGAAGGCCTGGTCCCGCCAACGGTCGCCCAGGGCCAGGGATTCCTCCTCCGTAATGGGCATGGCCCCCAGCGCGGGCAGGACGCGCTCCAGATCCTCCTCTTCCATGGCGCGCCGCCACCTGCGCTGCAAGGCCGCGTGGGCGTCGATGACGAAGACGCCGATCATATCATCGACGATATGGCGCCTTGCCGCGCCTTTCCCGGCGTCGTACACGAAGGACGACCTCCAGGTAAAGGGATTGAAGGTGACCGAGGTATGGGCCGGATCGATGCGCTGGTACAGGTCGGGCAGGACGGTGAACCGGTTCAGCTGGAACCTCTCCGGTCCGCCCGGCGTGTCGGGTTTCTGCATCCACAGGCGCTGGCCGGCCTCCGACAGGATGTAGCGCAGGAACGACTGCGCCACGGCCATGTTGGGCGCGCCCTTCAGAATGGATATGCCATCGGGATTCAGGATCGTGAGGTTGTCCGGCATGGTGTAGCCGATCATGTCTGGTCCCACGGCGTTGATCTGGGCCCAGGCGTAAAAATCAATGGCCATACCGTAGGCCACTTCGCCCGAAGTCACGTCCTTGGGCACCTGGCTTCCCGTACCGGCGAAGCCCCGGGCGTTCGCGCCCAGGGCGGTAATGATCTGCCAGCCCCTTTTCCAACCGTAGACCTGCAGGATGATCTCGAAGGGCACATGCGCGCTGCCGCTCTTCCTGGGATCGGCGGCGCCGACCCACGTATACAGCCGCGGATCGGTCAGGTCTTCCCAGGTTTCCGGCAGAGGCAGTTCCACGAGTTGCGCCACCCGCTTGTTGTACACGATGCCGAATCCCGCCATCGTCGCACCGTACCATCGGTATCCCGCGTCGTAAACCGGGTAGCCGCCCACCTCGGCGGGCAGTTTGGAAAGCAGGGCCTCGGGAAGTCTGTACGGCGCCAGCAGGTCGAGACGGGACAGTTCCATGAACGGATCGCTGCCTCCGCCGAACATCATGTCGATGCCGATGCCTTCCGGCCTGCCGGTATATTCGGATTTGATAAAACGGATGATCTCGGAGGTCCCGCCCACGTCCATCCACTCGATCTCGGCCGTGCGGCCGGTCTCCGCCCGGTAAAAGGCGTCGAACCCGCGGGTGAACTCGTAACGGATGCCTTCCCAGTGAGGGGAGACGATGACCAGCCGGTCCTGTGCCGAAGCGGCGTCCGGAACGCCGGCAGGCAGGAAGACGCCCGCGAAGAGGAAGCATCGTATGAGGGAACGGATGACTGGCCGACGATTCAACGATACCTCGGGGAGTTGATATCCTTTATCGCTTTCTCGCTGTGAGGACCAGCACGATGGCGACCAGCAACGAAACCGTCAGGCCGATACCCGCGGCCGCCGGTTTGCCCACGTTGCCCATCAGGGGATCGTCGATCCCCAGCGCGACAGATAAAACGAGCACGGGAAGCAAGAGGGCGACCAGGAAGGTCAGCCGCCGGGAGGAAGCGTCGATTCTCCTGAGGGCTTTCGTCTGGGCGGCCGTGGCCGCGTCGTTCAGCATTTCCCAATGACGCGTCAGCACATCGACCATGTTCCTGAACCTGTGGTACGCGTCCTGCAGCTGGGCGACCGTATCCGTCTGCAGGGAGAGTTTCTCGCCGCTGTAAAGGGAATGTACGATTTCGCACTGGGGTTTGATGAGATGAATCATGTCGATGAGGCGGCGCTGGGTGTCGTAAATCCACCGGGCTTCCAGGTCCCGGTCCGGCACGATCGTCTCCGCGGCAAGTTCGGATACCAGCGGATCCTGGAGATCTGCGATCGCCTGCATGATCAGGGCGACGGCCTGATCCGTTGACCGCATCAACTGGGCATCCTGCTGAATCCGGTCCTTGACGTTCTGTAAAAAGGCCAGCGGGGTGGAATGAACGGTAACCAGATAGTCGGGCGCCAGAAAGAACCCCAGCTTGACCGGCGGCGCGTCCAGACGCTCCTGCGCGTGTACGACTACGAACAGGTACCCCGGAAACATCGCCGAGTAGGGCCGCGTCGAAACTTCCCGGCAGGCCTTCACCGACAGGGGATGGGCGCCGAACTCCTTGAAATCGCTCAGAAACGCGGCGTCTTCGTCCGTGATCTGCTCGAGGTCCAGCCAGAAAAGGCCCCTGGACGCTTCCAGGGTTTCCTGCAGATGGGAGAGCGACACGTCATCGTAGCGAATGACGCTGTTTTGTTCTACGATAAGCAAATCCCGCATGAAATCCCTCAGTTTCCTTGGTTTTTCTTTTCCCAGTAGAAGTAGAAGGGAAAGCCGGCGGCGACGATGGCCAGGCCGATAAGGGTATTGTAAATGAACTCCACGTTGGTCAGCAGCGACACCAGGTAGCCGGTGATCACGGCAAGGAAGAGCAGCGGCGTTACCGGATAGCCCCAGGTCCTGTAGGGCCGCCGGGCATCGGGCCGGGTGAACCGCAGCACGATGACCGCGGCGATGGCGAGGATGGAAAAGGCATACGACGTGAAGGAACCGTAGGAGATGATCTCCTCGAAGCTGGGCGTCAGCGCGATCAGGGCGGCCAGAATGCCCTGGGCGAGAATGGATGCCGCCGGTGTGCGGAACCTCGGGTGCGCACGGCTGAGCCCCTTGAAGAAAAGTCCGTCCCTGCTTTGAGCGAAAAACAGGCGGGGAGCGACAAGCATATGCACGTTGACCCCTCCGAAAGTGGAACACATGACGCCCATCGAGATGAAAAGCGCGCCCCAGTCGCCCACCAGCACCTTCATCACGTCGGCCGCGATCCACTGCGAGGTCTGCACCTGCTCGAAAGGCAGAACCAGTATGTACACGAAATTCGCCGCGATGTAAATCACGATTACGAAGAGGATGCCGACGATGATCGACAGCGGGAGATTGCGGCGCGGATCGCGCATCTCCCCGGCAACGTAGCTGGAAAAGGTCCACCCTTCGTAGGAGAACAGGCCGGTGACCATGGCCGCGCCGAAGGCGCCCAGCGCGAATCCGCCCACGGCTGCCCCGCCGCCGCCAAACAGCGGCGAGAAATGGGCCATGGACCCTTTTTCGGCCATGAACAGTCCCAGGAGGATCAGTCCCCCCAGGGCGGCGATCTTGATGAAGGTGAAGAGGTTGGTGACCCTGCCGCTCCATCGGACGCCGATCACGTTGATCGTCATCAGGACCAGCACGCAGGCCGAGGCGATCACCGTCCGGGCGCCGTCGCCCAGGACGATCCCCTGCCCGCCCGTGTCGGCGGTGATGATGTTTACCACGCTGGCCAGGTAATTGGCGAATACGTTGGCGACGGCGGCAATGGAAACCGGCCACACGAGCCAGAAGGCGGACCATCCGTAGATGAAGGTGACCCAGCGTCTGCGGTAGGCTTCGCGGATGTAGACGTACTGCCCTCCGGTCCGGGGCAGCATGGCGCCCAGTTCGGCGATGCAGAGCCCGCCGCACAGGGCGAGAAGTCCGCAGACCAGCCAGACGAGGAGGCTCATGCCCGGCGAGCCTACGTTGGAGGCGATGGCGCTCGGCGCCTGGAAGATGCCGGAACCGATCACCCCGCCCACGATTATGGTCGTGGCTTCAAGGGGCCCCAGCCCCCGGACCAGCCCTTCGTCGGCGCCCTCGGCTGCCGGAGCGGCGGCGGAGTGTGCTTCTGTTTCAGCCAAGTCCCACCTCGGCGTAAATGCCTGTGAAATAGAGCACAAACATGTGTAATGCAACGGGAATTACAGGTCAACAACAATCGCGTTTGAGTCCGCGTCGGTTCCGTGTTAATACCTTGACAGACTTTCCGTCCAACACTATATTTGAATGCTCGATTCGAGGCGGCGTAGCTCAGTTGGTCAGAGCATCGGAATCATAATCCGAGTGTCCGGGGTTCGAATCCCTGCGCCGCTATATTCTCCCCCTTCTTTTCAGGTCCTTCCAATTCCCCTAAACCCCCCGATACGCAAGGATTTCGGGGGGTTTACTTTTTTCTTGCGCGTTCCCGTGAAATCCCTTGTATACCAACATATTCCGTTGGTCTAAATGTGGGGCTGGGGATGAGATTCCCTCCCTGTTTCAATTTGTACAAAAAGGGGGTTTGTACATTAGGAGGAAACTCAACGCGACGCAATGCAAGACCATTTCCAAGCCGAGATTCTACCGCGCAGACGATACGCTGTACCTCTCGGTGAAGCCCGGCGGCAGAAAGAACTGGATCCAGCGGTCGTGATCGACGGCCGCCGCGTCGACATGGGCCTGGGTGCCTATCCGGTGGTCCCGCTCGCAAAGGCATGGCAGAAAGCCTTTAAGAACCGCGCCACGATCGCCGATGGAAGGGACCCGCGGTCGATCAAGCGCAGGGCAAAAATACCGACGTTCCGGGAGGCGGCCCGCAGGACGCACGAGGGGCTTAGGCCCACGTGGACCAGCGAGAAGCACGCCGAAGTCTGGATGCAGGTCTTAAACCGCCACGCCATGCCCTATCTCGGCGCCCTGCCTTCCATGTCGAAGGCAAGGGATCATTTCCGTGCGCTGGACTACTGGGAAATGCCGGAGGCCGTCCGGATAATCCGCACCGGCGTGTCGTCGCTTTCGGCCACGCTGTGCCTGCTGTTCCTGATACTTACCGCATCGCGGTCCAACGAAGCCCGGGGCGCTACGTGGAGCGAAATCGACCTGGATGCCGCCACGTGGGAAATCCCCGGCCGCAGAATGAAGGGCGGCAAGACCCACCGCGTCCCGTTCTCGAGCTTGGCGCTCGAGGTGCTTGAAGAGGCGATGCTGCTACGCAACAGATCCGGTCTGGTGTTCCCTTCCACGACAAGGCCGCACTCGCCCATGACTTCCGCGACGCCCATGAAGGCATTGAAGCAGATCGGTCTTGGCAAGAAAACCGTGGCGTACGGGTTCCGATCATCGTTTCGGACCTAGGCGGGTGAACAGACGGATTTTCCGCGCGAAGTCTGCGAGGCCGCGCTGGCCCAAGAGGTCGGCAACATGGTAGAGCGCAGCTACGCCCGCGGGGACCCGCTGCAGAAGCGACGCGACCTGCTGCAAAGGTGGGCCGATTACCTAGATTCGGAGCATCAAAAGACATTAGCAATGAATCCACGTCGGTATCATCGAGGACCGAAAGCGGCGGTATCCGGACCGCAGCGATTGGCCGCCTCTGCTCGTCGAATTGCTTGAATACTACAGGCAACAGATCGAGTCCCTGTCCGCAGGGTTGGACGCTATCGCCAAATACGCCGCGGAATGTAACAAATCAGCACTGAACAACGAAATAGAAGTCTACGTGGCCAGGCGGGACCGGAATGCTCACAGGATGTTGAAGGAAATCCTTAAAGATCTAAGGTCCGACGATAAGCAGGACGACAGGACGATGCTCGACAATCTGCCCGATTTCACGATCACATGGATATTGGACGTGGCGACGGGTGAATGCGTTGAGCCAAAGTCGGTCGGCAGAAGCCGAATCACGAATCTTAGGCGAGACATCCAGATTGCCCACATGATAGAAATAGCACACGACGCAATGAGGCTGCCGTATGAATCCGACGAGCGTTATTCGGCGTGTCACGAGGTCGCCGACTGCCTCGGCATGAAGTACGGCAGAGTGCGCACGATCTGGCGCAAAACGAGGATCAGGACAGGTTCCCCACCCGACTGACGTCCGTTCCGAAACCTCGCATACTAAACACCGCTACTCCCCTTTTGCCCCCTAAAATCCATCTCATTGTAGGGTCTGGTCTTCTTAGGAATACGTGGTATCTTCACGGCACAAACTTGACGGCAGCGTCAGATCAACCCGGGAGGATGCTATGGCTGTTCAGGAAAGACTGCTGACGCGCAAGGAAGTCCAGGAGAAGTGCAGAATTGGCCGGTTTTTGACATACAGGCTGATGAGGCAGGGTAGGTTTCCGGAGCCGATTCGCATAGGACTGCGCGCGGTCAGGTGGAAGGAAAGCGAGATCGACGAATACCTGGCGAACCGGCCTCGCGCTGTCGGCGAGTTGGAGTAACAGTGCAGATTCTCAAGGGAGTTACAATCCATCCGAACCATTTTGTGCATAATGCGAAGTTAAAATTGTGGCGTAAATGCCTTTTGATACCGTTCCGGAAACGGCTTTTTGTTAGGTGCGCCCGGGAGGACTATGAAAGCGGTCAAAAAGAAAACCCCATCGGACTTCGACGGGATTTGTGAATATCGACTTTCAAAAGGGACACCGCTCGATGTTTGGTGCCGGGCGGTGTTCACAACCATAACCTGCTTGTGGAAGTTCTGCTTATTTGCCATACGGGTAAGGATACCCGTATTCAGAATGGCTCTTGTATTCAGCAGCCACCCGGCAAAGGAGCAGGTTTGATTGTGAACGGAGAGTAAGATAAACGATAGCCCGGAAGCGGTCAAGTCCGGTGATGATAAATCTGAGACGCCTCCGGCTCGAACGACGCCCGTAAACGCCCGTAGGTCGCGCCTGATCGGGATCCTGCTAACACATGGGCATTGCCCATATCGCGATCAGGTGACCTAGGGCCTGTTTACGAGTTTAACGGTATTACGAAACCGTGGCGTGTTGTTGAAGAAAAGATGGAACAACTCAAAAACGAAGGCAGGC
Source organism: Gemmatimonadota bacterium (assembly GCA_026706345.1). Lineage (NCBI taxonomy): Bacteria > Pseudomonadati > Gemmatimonadota > Gemmatimonadota bacterium. The sequence goes on from JAPOYX010000020.1 coordinate 42,374, forward strand.
TCTACCTCGAATCCAGCCGCTGAACCTGACCGTTGACCACATCACAGCCCGTAGTCAAGGCGGGACGGACCACGTAGGCAACTTGCAACTCCTCTGCGGGAGACTTGATAGTTTGGCAAAACCGCAGGTCGCACCGGTCAAGGCATGAGACGTCGGGACCGAAAACCGCAGCCGGAAGGATACCTTGAGTACACCCCGCCTCAGTGCTATTCGTACCTCAGCGCGTCGACCGGATTCGATCGGGCCCCTTTCAAGACGTGAGCCCCCACAGCGGTCGTCGCGATAACCACGACACCTAGGCCTACCGACAGGAAGAGGCCAGGCGACGGCGACGTGCGATAGGCAAAATCCTGCAACCAACTCGTCATGACCAGGTAGGCGATCGGACAGGCGATCAAGACGGCCGCGCCCGCCATGGCCGCGAACTCCTTCGACAACAACCAGACGACCTGAGAGACGTTCGCGCCCAGTATCTTGCGGACGCCGATTTCCTTCGACCGCTGGCGTAGAGTCAGGGAGACCAGATTGAACAGCCCTAAAAAGGTGAGCAGGGTTGCAAGCGAAGCACATAGCACAAGAATGGCACCAAGACGTTCCACCGGCTCGTACAACCGATCGATATTGTCTTCCAGGAAGGTATGGACCAGGGGAATATCAGGATAATAGGACTGCCAGATGCTTCCCAGGTCTTCAAGAGCGGACTCCGAGTTTCCGGGTTGAAAACGCACCACCATGTATTCACCGCCGCCTAGCATATACAACATGGGTTCCACCGGATGAAACAGTGCCCGGAAATGGGAGTCTTCGACGACGCCGGCCACCCTTCCCGGCAGAGTCATATTGGGCCAGACAATATCAATAGCCCGGTCCAGGGAGGCCTCCGGCGCCGGCCACCCCAAATGCCGGACAGCCGTTTCGTTCAGATAAACGTCCCTTTCGTCGTAACGGTTGTAGGTTCTCATATCTAGGGGCCGTGGATGCGACCCGATAACCAGGTTCATGCCCAGCGTTTGAAAGAAGTCATGATCAATGGTCAACACACGCATGAACGTGGAGCCGGAAACGTTACGTTCATCCACGCCGCGAACCATGCTGTCCACGAGGATCCCTCTCGCCGGTGGCAGTCCCGGCACGTAGAACGCGGTGGACACGCCCGCGATGTTCGGCGACCGCAGCAACTCGTCTTTGAACGCTGCCGAAGATCTCCTCTGGCCGTCGGCGAAGCCAAAGTCCAGGGTCAGCGGAATCACGACCACGTTGGATTTGTCGAAACCCACCGATTGGTCCAACATGTAGCGCAACTGCCCATAAACCACGCCCGTGCTGACGATCAGTATGATGGACATGGAGAACTGCGTCGTAATCAGTATGCGCTTTATGGATGGAAAATCGATCGTTGCGCTTAAACGATTGCCCAGAGCATTCGTCGGTTTGGATCCCGAAAGAACCAGGGCGACTCCCCCGCCCGACACAACCCCGGTCAGAGCGGCTACAGCTATCATTCCCAGCCAGATATCGCCCTGTCCCGCGAGGTCGAGGGTTAGCATTTTCCCGATTATCGCATTGAACGCGGGCAACATAAAAAGGACCAGTAGAACGGCCAGTACTAGGTTCAGCCCTGAAATCAGCACGGATCCCGCCAGGTGTTGCATTACAATCCGCCAGCGACCCGCGCCGAATACGTTCATAAGGCCCGCCTCCTTTACGCGGGCCGTCGCGTGGACCATGGACAGATTGATGAAGTTGACGCAGGCGATCAGCAGCAGAAACCCGGCACCCGTTATCAGGGTATAGACGTACGCGACGCTGCTGTTCGACTCGAGTTCGTTGAGCAGGTTGGAATGCAGATGAATCGAGGACATCGGCTGCAGGTCGAATCGAAAGTCCTGGATATCTTGTTGTATGGTGGATTTGATCTCGGCGTCGACGAAGTACTGAAACTTGGAGGTCAACCCGGGCGCCGCGCTCCCATCGTATAGCCGCAAATACGTGTAATAGTTTCCTTCCCACCAGTTGTTTGCCATTCGATCAATTTCGTTGGCATCAAAAGCCAGTAACATGTCCGCGGTGAAATGGGAGTTACGCGGGAAGTCCTCCATAACGCCCGTTATCGTGAAATCGAATGTATCATCCAGGCGCATTATCTTTCCCATAGGGTCTTCCTCGCCGAAGTACTTCCCGGCCATCGACTCCGAAAGCACGGCCTTGAATCGTCCCTCTAACGCGGTTGCGGGATTGCCCTTGACTAGCGGCACGGTGAATACGTCGAACAGCGGACTCTCCGTCCAATATATCCGGTCTTCATAGGACTCTATATTCCCATAGGACACAAGCCAGACGGCCCTGGTCGCCCGCATTCGGACTACGTTAGCGACTTCCGGGTAGTTCCGTTTCAGAATCGTGGCCGGAGCGCCCGGCGTGCGCGCGTTGTTGCTATTGATCAAGCGGAAGATATGAGGGGCGTATCGATGGTGACCGTCGTACGTCCACTCGTCTTTTATGTACAACAGGGTCAACACACAGGCCGCCATGGCCACGGCCAGGCCGCTGACGTTCAACGCCGTGTGGGATCTGTGTTTGAGGAAGGTTCTGACGGCGATTCTGAGATAATGGGAAGGCATATGGGGAGTGCTGTCTGCGGTATGCCCCGCTCGTCCGGCGAGGTGTCCGGAGTACCTTACTCTTCCTGGTCGCTGGCCGTATCGGGACGTATCCTGAACAGGTACGGAATAGACACTTGCATTGCTACGGGACTGCCGTCTTTTAATGCCGGCGACCAGACCGTTTTGCGAATCATCTCCACAGCCAGGCTGTCCAGATACGCGTGTTTGGACGACTGTTGTATCCGTGCGGTATCGACGAATCCATCTGTGTTGATTGTAACGCGGACCACCACGTTGCCTTCGTCCTTAACCTCGACACCCTCTGGATACGGAGGGGTGTAAACGACCTTGGCAGGGACATCCCATTGTGTGGAGGAGATGTCGCTTCGGTTCTCACTCTGGGGCTGATCGTTCCCGCCACAGGCAGTCTGAACAAGGATTAGCAATACCAACATCACTTTTCGTATCTCGATCACGTACCGTCTCCTGTTCTTTCTTAAGTGATGCACATTTGTCAATCCAGATTCCCGACTGTGACGATATGGCGATACAGATCATTTCCTCGTAGTTCTCGCCAGGACCCGTCCTCCAGGAGGGAAGAAATAGGCTGCACCAATGTGGTAAAGAGATGATCGCCGATACGGTCCGGATGAGACAGCATCACCGGATTACTGTCGTTTTCGAAGGATCTTACAAACACGCTGTTTTTTTCCGTAGGAAAGCGATCGACGTTATCGATGAATCTGGAAAACCCCGTATATCCCCACGCTATAAGGTAGTATTCCACGTTTGACGTATAGAATACCGAGATCGTCGCCTCATGCATTTTGACGAATTCCGCAATAGCCCGCAGGGCTCTATCTCCACTGAAATCACCTACGACCGGCACGATGAGATTACGTCTCTGCATGTCTTTCACGTAGCGATAGCTGAGTTCGCTCGCCAGAAAACCCGCCGTCTCCCCTTGTATGGTCGCCGCACTCAGTAGATCGCGAAGATCTGGGAATTGGCGGAGTTGTTTTCCGTCGCGCCCCCGCAGATCGTATTGGATATCGAGTTGGCGCCGGTAAAATTCATTGTAGACATGCTCAATTGCCATCATATCATCAGAGGCATCTATCCCATACGTCCCTATCAAAGATCTGATCTGAGCAAGGTTGTCGCTATAAAGGGACTCCACGGGATCTACGCTGTCGAAGTAATCGATCAGTTCTTCTATCGATGGTTCCCGTTCGATCGCAACCCATGAGGGAGCCGATCGGAACATCCGGGAAAAGAACGGCAGGTCTTCATAAAGAGGTTTGCTTAACAGCTTCGACAGGAAATCGGCCCGCGTGTCGGAAAGAGCGAACAGGGCTTTGTACAATAGGTGTTGCAGCATGTTCTGCCGGCGAATATCCACGATAAATGCCATTTCGGGCCTGAGTGCGCCGATATAGGCGAAATTCTGTTCCGGTCCCACGCCCACATATACGCCGCCAGAAAGTTCAAGGTTAAGCAGAATGGGCAGGGGATGCAGATATGCCGACTCATTCGACGTTAGATTATCCGTGTGGAATTCGCCTTCGGGTTCAGACATATCCAGAATCAACGCGCTGAATGCTGGAAGGGCCAATGAATCGGGAATGGTGTTTGTCTGGGCATATGCTGATGTAGCCGAAAGCAGAACGGATTCGAACAGCATGAATAGCCGTAAGGCCGTTCCTGCTGAAAAATAGCAGGGTTGTTTCCGCGCGCGCATTGGTATTCGTTCGTTTGTAGACATTTCAACCCCGGCCATGATTAAAGGTGGTTCTGCCTATTGTTATGTTACTCAGAAACAAGAGGCTGCGCTACAGTAAACACAACATACCATAGCGCAACCTCTCTGGCGATAGGGATTACTTCATCCCGAACAGTTACTAACAGCTGCTGCAGCCGGGACCGCAGGAATTGGGATCGTTGTGGTAAACCGGCCAACAACCCCACTTGTTTGATCCCGAACCCGAGGGAGTAACTACCATACAGTATCCCAATGCGCAGAAGCCTGAAGCGTGAGCCTTCTTCAATCCCATATAGGGAACGTCCCACTGACTTTTCAGGGCCGTAAAATTAAGCCCGGCGATAAGCAGAAACGCGAGAGCCGCTCCTACTAAACCGAGGCTGCGAATCGATCGTGCCATTTGTCTAACCTCCAAAGATAAGAACAGAAGAAATCAGCAGTAGCCTGACTAAGGTTGTACAAACTGCTTACCTCCCTTCTAGAAACTGCACAACCTCCGAGATAAGTCCATTCACCGAATGGACATCGGTATCGATGGGTGACAAACGTACCACATTCTTGCCCCCATCGATCAAAACGCTGTAAGGTGAAAATGCTAAATCGAAGGGGGAATCGACGGCCAGATACACTGGGAATTTGTACTCGTATTCATCCAGGACCGGCATGATCTCCTCGGCCGACCCTGCCTGGGCAACGCCGATTACCGGGACATCATCCCCGATCACCGATTCAAATGAAGACATCATATCGAGGCATGATGCGCAATGCGACGGTTTGAAAAACAGGAGGAGCAGATAATCCTTACCGAAATTCGGCAACAAAGCCGGCTGGCCCTGCAGGTCAACCGTACGGAATTGTGGAACAAAAGGCGCGCCAAATATCTTCTCCGATTTCAGCACTCGGATCTCCACTTGGGCATTGTATAGCGTCTGTTGCAGAATGTGTAGACCCTGTTCTTTCTGGTAATCGCGCCACAGGAAAACGCAGTTTAAGGCGATGAGGACCAGGACGGCGATGTACAGATATCGGCGCATGTTCGTGCTCGAGGAGGACGTGGGCATGTAGCTGACTCCTTTGATTGGGAGATGGGTTCGCGAGAAAATGTGAAACTGAAAACGACCTGTCAAGTATATTTCAAGTATATTTTAAGTATACATTCAACAAAAAGCGCGCGAAGATGGCGGTCACCGTCGTGGCGGACACTCTAACTCCTTGATTTATCCTTGGTGTCCCATATCTTATTCCCTGTTCACAATCAAACCTGCTCCTTTGCTGGGTGGCTGCTGAATACAAGAGCCATTCTAAATAAGGAGATAGGCTGATGGGAAAGAGACTTGTCAATTTCCCCGAGTTGATCCAAGTGAAGGTCACGACCGAAATGAAACGGCGCATAGAGGCGGAAGCCGTGCAGCACGATCTGCCGGAAGCGCACCTGACGCGCCTGGTGCTCGAGGCCGGCCTGGCGGTCGTCCGTAAGCGTATGCAGAGGGAAAAACGGACAACATCGGCTGGCAGCAAGTAGCCGCATCGGCGTGAAGGTCAACATCACATCGCTGAGTCTGTTCATCCGAGGAATCCGCGGCCTTCGTCCTGTGGCATGGAGAGCCGTGTCCGAGTGGTACATCTACTACAGATCGTCCGTGGTCTACGTCTATCCCGATTATCGAGAACCGCCCTGGATCCGCACCCACCGCCGCTATTTTCCATGGCCTTTCTGCTTTCGGAAGGCCATTTTCGTTATGGACTCCCGGTTCACTTCCCATGTCGGACTCCGTTGCGCATAAAGTCGAAGCGGCGGTCCTGCGCCACCGCATGATCGGCGAGGGCGATCACGTGATCGCCGCGGTCTCAGGCGGCGTGGATTCCGTGGTCCTCCTGCACGTCCTGCACGTCCTTTGCGGCAGGTTCAGCATGAAACTGGGGGCGGCTCATCTTGACCATGGCCTCCGCGGCCAGGAAGGACGGGAAGACGCCGCCTTCGTCATGGACTACGCGGCGTCCCTGGGCCTTCCCTGCGTCGTGGAGCGGGCGGACGTCGCCGCCTATTGTCGGAAAGCGCGCTGTCCCATCGAGCAGGGCGCCCGCGAGGTGCGGTACGGATTCCTGCGAAGGGTGCTCCTGGACCAGCGCGCGGATTCGGTGGCGACCGGACATACGGCGGACGACCAGGCCGAGACGGTGCTGATGCGCCTGTTGCGCGGAAGCGGCAGCTCGGGGCTTTCCGCCATCCGGCCCGTCAGGGACGGCTGGATCATCCGTCCCCTGCTGGACGTCACTGCCGACGAGATCGCCGCGTATGCGCGAAGTCACGGGTTGTCCTTTCGTGTCGATCGTACCAACGCGGTGCGGGACATGCTTCGCAACAGGATCCGGCACCATCTGGTACCGCTGCTGCAACGGGAATACAATCCGCAGATCGTACAGGGACTCGGACGACTCGCCGACGTGATACGGGGCGAGGCGGAGTACCTCGACAAAGAGGTGTCGACTTTCCTCGCCGGTCATTCGCGCTTCGCGGACGGGAGGATCCTTCACCTGGACCTCGCTGCCTGGCCGAATGCGGCGCCCGCCGTTCAGCGGGTGCTGATCCGACATCTGGTCCGGACCTTGGGCGGCAACGCGGAGCGGCTGAGTTACGACCAGGTGGAAGATACCCGAGCGTGGATCGGCCGGGGGGCGATCGGCCGGATCCATGGACTGCCCGGCGGGATCCGCATGGAATGCCGGAGAGCTGAACTGGTGGCCTGTCGAGGTTCGTTTACTCCTTTCCGACTGGTATTTGAAGTCCCCGGCCAGGTGGAAGTTCCGGATACGGACCTGTCGATCCGCATCGCGGAAGGTTCGGTCGCGGACGCGCCGGCCGCGACGCCGCGCCGCGCCGTTTTCGACGCCGAGGCCGTACCGCGGTACTGGACCGTGCGTTCGCGCGAACCGGGCGACCGCATGTCGCCCTACGGCCTGGCAGGACACAAGTCGCTGAAGAAACTGTTTAACGAATGGGACGTGCCCAGGCTGTTGCGCGACCGCGTGCCGGTGGTGACGGACGGGGACCGCGTGCTATGGGTGGCCGGTCACCGGCAGAGCAACGAAGGCATGGTTACTGGTAAGACCCGGCGCGTGATGGTCGCCGAATTGATGGCGAAAGATTCAAGCTGAAGACGAGATGAAGATCCTCCTCACCGAAGAACAGATCGCGGAGAAGGTACGGTACCTCGGGGCGCGGCTGTCCGATGACTACCGGGAGAAAAACCCGCTGCTCATCGGATGTCTCAAGGGATGCGTGGTCTTCCTGGCCGACCTGATGAGAGCGGTCAGCATACCTCACGCCATCGGCTTCGTACGCACTTCAACCTACGGTGCGGGACAATCTTCATCCGGCGTCGTCCGCGCCGATCTCTTCGATGTAAACGTCCGCGCACGCCACGCTGTGATCGTGGAGGACATCGTTGACACCGGGCTGACGCTGGCCTATCTTACGGAAGCGTTGGCAAAGCAGGAGCCGTCGTCCCTGAAGGTATGCGCCTTGCTGGTCAAACCGGGGGCGTACCAGGTGCCCGTGACGATTGATTACAAGGGTTTCGACATACCGGACGATTTCGTCGTAGGTTACGGCCTCGACTGGGGCGAACGGTATCGGTACCTGCCGCACGTCGCAGTCGTCGATGAACAAGGTGCATGAGCGTGGGGGCATGCGGGCGCTGAAAGGCCTTGCATATCCTCACGCTTATTTCTTGGCGTTCCTGGTTGGATGCGACGCTTTTCACGGGACTGGCAGTCCGGCCTGGACCAGACGGATAAGATCATATGAAGGAAAGCAGACCGGGGAAAGAGGGGCCGCGGGCCCGGAAGCCGGATGCGTCCGGCCAGAGCCGCGGAAACCGGCAACACGCGCCCCGGCGGACTCGGACCATCGTCATGTGGGTGCTCCTGGCCCTGCTGTCGGTGGTACTGGTACAATTCTTCAGCCGGAATCGTTCCGACGAGATGGAAATCGGCTATTCCGTTTTCCGGAACCACCTGGCCAACGGGAACGTCCTCAGCGTGACGATGCTCGAAAAGACCATCGTCGGCGAGTTCAGAAACGGGGTCAGTACGCCCGTCCCCGGCGGCCGGGAATCCCTGGAGACGCGGTTCAAGGTCGAGATTCCCTTCGAAGACCCCGAACTCATAGATGAACTGGTCCGGCGGAACGTCACGATTACCGCCCGGCCGAAGTCGGCTCCATGGTACACCCACCTGCTGACCTGGCTGCCCCTGTTCCTCATCATCGGACTGTGGATATTCATCTTTCGGCAGATGCAAGGCGGGCAGAAGGGGCTCTTTTCCATGGGCAAGAGCCAGGCCAGGCTTACCGGAGAGCGCGAAGGCGTAAAGTTCAGCGAGGTGGCCGGGGTCGAAGAGGCGAAGCGCGACCTCCAGGAGGTGGTGGAGTTCCTCAAGCATCCCGACAAGTTCAAGCGGTTCGGAGCACGCCTGCCCAAGGGCGTCCTCCTGCTGGGTCCGCCGGGTACGGGCAAGACCCTCCTGGCGCGCGCGGTTGCCGGTGAAGCGGGCGTGCCGTTCTTCACCATGAGCGGCGCCGATTTCATGGAAATGTTCGTGGGCGTCGGCGCGTCCCGGGTGCGGGACCTGTTTAAACAGGGCAAGGAAAACGCCCCCTGCATCATCTTCATCGACGAACTGGACGCGGTGGGCCGTCACCGTGGCGCGGGCCTGGGCGGGGGGCACGACGAGCGGGAGCAGACCCTGAACCAGATGCTCGTGGAAATGGACGGATTCGAACCCAACAGCGGAGTCGTCCTCATCGCCGCCACGAACCGGCCCGACGTGCTGGACCCGGCGCTGCTCAGGCCGGGACGGTTCGACCGGCACGTCACCGTAGATCGCCCGGACGTCAGGGGACGCGAACAGATTCTGCAGATCAAGGCGACGGACAAGCCCCTGGCGGAATGCGTCGACCTGAAGACACTGGCGAGGCTTACGCCGGGCATGTCGGGCGCTGACCTGGAGAACATCGTGAACGAGGCGGCGTTGCTCGCCGCGCGGGTAGATCACAAGCAGATCACCATGTCGGATCTGGAACGGGCCAGGGACCGCATCGTCATGGGCTCGGAACACCAGCTCATCATGTCGGAGGAAGAGCGCAGAACCGTCGCGTACCACGAAAGCGGCCACGCCATGACCGCCGCCCTGATCCCCGAGATCGACTCTCCGCACAGCGTTACCATCATTCCCCGTGGACAGGCCCTCGGCATCACCTACGCCATTCCCGAGGAAGACCAGTACCTGTATTCGGAAGCCTGGTGCCGGGGACAGATCGCCTGCCTGCTGGCCGGCCAGGTTGCGGAACGCATCGGGATGGGCGACACGTTCAACGGGGCCGGCGATGACATAAAGCGCGCGACGGAACTGGCGCGTCACATGGTCTGCGGGTGGGGGATGGGCGAACTGGGTCCGCTGGCCCTGGGAAACCAGGAAGGGGAGGTGTTCCTCGGACGCGAGCTCACCCGGAAGCGGGATTACAGCAACAAGACGGCCGTGAAAGTCGACGAAGACATACGACGGATCATGGATTCCTCCCGCCAGCGGGCGGAATCCATCCTCACGGAGCGGGCTGACGCCCTGCACCGCATGGCTGACGCCCTGCTCGAGCACGAAACGCTGCACCGGGACCAGGTGGTTCGTCTGCTTGAGGGGAAAACGCTGGAATCGCCCGCCAGGCCCGAGATCCATTCAGAGAAAAGCGAAGTGGATGCCGCCAGTCGAAAAGAGGAGACCCGCACCGGGGAAGACGAAAAAACGCCCGCTCCCACTCCTTTCAAGGAACCGCCGCTGGCCGCTCCCGGAGTCTGATCGTGCGTGATGAACTGGTCATCGAGGGCGATGGGTTCCACTGGGATTGCTCGAAGCGCACCCGGATCATGGGCGTCCTGAACGTAACGCCGGATTCCTTCTACGACGGCGGCCGGCACGCGGGTCCCGATGCCGCGGTACGGCATGGCCAGCGACTCGCCGACGAAGGCGCGGACATCATCGACGTCGGAGGCGAATCCACCCGGCCGGGCGCGGAACCGGTCGACGCGGATGAGGAACTAAGGCGGGTCATCCCCGTTATTGAAAGGTTGAAGGACCGGATCGCGCAGCCGGTGTCCATCGACACCCGGAAAGCCGAAGTCGCCCGCAGGGCCATACGCGCGGGGGCCCGGATGGTGAACGACGTCAGCGGCATGACCGCCGATCCGGAAATGGTCGAAGTCGTTTCCTCCACCGGGATCCCCGCGGTGATCATGCACACGGCGGGTGCCCCGGCCGACATGCAGCGGAATCCCGGCTACGAAGATACGGTGGGCGAGATCGTAGCGTGGCTGGGAGCACGCATCGAATACGCCGCAGAGCACGGCGTCCGAAGATCGCAGATCGTCATCGATCCGGGGATTGGTTTCGGCAAACGGCTCAGCGACAACCTGCTCCTGATCCGGTCCCTGGCGTCCTTTCGAAAACTGAAACGCCCCATTCTGATCGGTCCGTCGAGGAAATCATTCATCGGCCGCGTGCTCGACGCTGAAAAAAGCGACCGGCTGGAGGGTACGGCGGCGGCCGTGGCGCTGAGCGTCGCCAACGGCGCCAGCATCATACGGGTGCACGACGTCAGGGAAATGGCTCGCGTGGTCCGCATGACCGACGCGATCTGCAGGGCGCGGCAGGAATAGCGCCTGGCGAAAACGGGCCATCTTTGGGAATTATATACGAAAGTGCGCGAACTGTGGCACTTTCGTATATAATTCCCAAACTTATCGTGTGGGTGGCGAATATGTCCGTCGGACCGACGTAAATACCAGAGGCCAAGTGTCATGGGGTTAATTATCGACGTCGGGCTGCCGCTGGCGCTCGCCTTCATCATGCTCGGTCTTGGGCTCGGGCTCACCTTCGACGATTTCGCCCGGGTGGTGCGCCAGCCGCGCGACTTCGCGGTGGGTGCCCTCTCACAGGTCGTCCTGCTGCCGGCGGTTGCCTTCGTCCTCGCCAGCGTCTGGCCGCTGGCGCCGGAGCTCGCGTTGGGCCTGATGATCATCGCCGCCGCGCCGGGCGGCGCGACCTCCAATATCCTGACCGCGTTTGCGCGCGGCGATGTCGCGCTGTCGATCTCGCTGACCGCGGTGATCAGTCTGGCAAGCGTGATCACCATTCCGGTCATCGTGGTCTTCGCCTACGGGCAGTTCATCGGCGAGGCGGCGGAGAAGGACATATCGGTCGCCGGCGCCGCACTCGGCGTTTTCCTGATCGTCGCCGTTCCGGTGCTGATCGGTCTTGTCATCCGCCGCTTCGCGGAAGGCTTCGCACTTCGGTTCGAACCAGCAGCCCGCAAGGTCTCTGCGGTGCTGTTGATGCTCGTACTCGCCGGCGCGATCTACGATCAACGCGCCAACATCGTCCCCTATTTCGCGCAGGCCGGGGCGGTCACGCTCGTCCTAAACTTGCTGATGATGACGCTCGCCTGGTTTCTCGCCAGGATGTTCGCCTCCGGACCGACCCAGCGGACTGCCATTGCGATCGAATGCGGCCTCCAGAACGGGACGCTCGCGATCGCGGTCGCGGTTGCGCTGTTCGGCGGCGGGCTCGCGACCATGCCGGCGGCGACCTACAGCCTGATCATGTTCGCCACCGCGCTGATCTATATCGCCGTGCTGCGGCGGGGTGCCTGATCCGCAGCAGAGGATCATCAGATGCCGGCCAGAACCAGAAGACGGGGTCGATAATGTCGGTCCTGAAAGGCATTTTCCGTTAATCGCGTGGTTTGTTTGCTATCGTATATAAGTCCTCATCTTTCTATCCGTCATGACTATCAATATCGTTATCCTGGGCTCCGGCGGCGCCATTCCGACCCTGACGCGCAATCTGCCCTCCGTAGCCGTCCAGTGCGACGGCCGTGTTTTTCTTTTCGACTGCGGTGAAGGCACCCAGACGCAGATGGTGCGGGCGAAACTGGCGCTAAGCAAGATCGAAGGGATCTACATCTCCCATCTGCACGGCGACCATGTCATGGGGCTGCCCGGCCTGTTGATGACCATGGGCCAGATCCCCAGGGAACGGGCCCTGTACATCTACGGACCGCCGGGCATCTCCGACTTCGTCGAAGGCAACCGGCGCTTCCTGGGTCACCAGTGTCCCTTTCCGGTGATAATCGCGGAGAACAAGGGCGGGCTGGTTTCGGAGGACGATACAGTCTTCATCGAGGCCGTCCCCGCGGAACACAGCTGCTTCACGCTGGCCTTCTCGTTTCAGGAAAGGGAACGGCCCGGACTGTTTATGGTCGAGGAGGCGAGGCGGCTGGGCATCCCTCCCGGCCCGCTTTACGGCCGGCTTCAGGCGGGTGAGTCGGTTACGCTGCCGGATAAACGGGTGATCGAGCCCCGGCAGGTACTGGGTCCCGCCCGGCGGGGACGCAAAATCGTCTATGCCACGGATACCCGCCCGTGCGACCAGGTGGCCGCGTTGGCCCGCGAGGCCGATGTACTCATACATGACGGGATGTTCAGCGACGAACTGCGGTCGCAGGCCCGGCAGAAACACCATTCCACGGTCGTACAGGCCGCCCGCATCGCCCGGCGCGCGAAGGTCGGCAGCCTCGTGCTGACCCATATCAGCTCCCGCTACATGCAGGACGGCCCGCTGGCCGCCGAGGCGCGCAAGATCTTCCCCGCCTCCCGGATCGCGCGGGACCTCATGGAAATCAACGTGCCCATGTACAAGTAAGCCGGTCAGTTCGCGGCTTCCCAGACCGCCAGTCCGCCGACCAGGTCCATGACGTCATGGATGCCGTGCCGTTTCAGGATGCTGGCCGCCATGGCGGAACGATAGCCGCCGGCGCACTGCACGATCACCGTCTCGCCGCCGGCTATTTCCTCCAGTCGCTCTTCGAGGTGATTCAACGGGACATGGAGGCTGCCCGGAATGTGCTTCTCCTTCCTTTCCCGCTCAGACCGGATATCGAGGATCACGGGTGGGGGATCGTCCGTGTCCAGCCTGTCCTTGAGCGCGGCCGCGGTGATGCGGTCGGTCCGTCCCACAAGGTCCGGCCGGTCCGCCAGCGCGCGCATGCCCCCTTCGAGGTATCCCGCGATATGGTCGAAACCGATGCGGCCGAGCCGCAGGGCCGATTCCTCCTCCGCGCCCGTCTCCGTGACCAGGATGATCGGACTTTCCCGGTTAAGCAGGGTACCCGCCCAACTGGCGTACTGACCGCCCAGCCCGATGTTGTAACTGCCCGCGAGGTGCGCGCCTTCAAAGTCCGCCGCGTCCCGCGTGTCCAGAACCTGGGCGCCTTCTTGCGTCCGCTTCAGAACATCATCCAGGGACAGCGGATTGAGGTTCCGGGCAAGCAGATGGTCCAGCGTCTCGTGCTCCCGCGCGTTGAACGCCGCGTCGTAAGTGAAGTACGATGGTGCCTCCGGCTGATCCGCCGTGATCAGACGGACGAAAGTCTCCCGGTCCATCGGCTGCAGGGCGTAGTTGTACCGCTTCTGGGTGCCCATGGTGGAAACCGTGTCCGTACTCAGGTTTTTTCCGCACAGCGACCCAGCGCCGTGAGCGGGGTAGACCAGCGTTTCGTCGCTGGTCTCCGGGAGCAGTTTGTCGTGCAGCGACTCGAATAACAGGGCGGCCAGGTCCTCGGCCTTCCAGCCGACCGAAGCCCGCAGATCCGGGCGGCCCACATCGCCGATGAAGAGGGTGTCCCCGGTCAGCGCGGCAAAAGGCGTGGTTTCCGCTTCCGGGTCATACACCAGGATGCAGACGGATTCGGGGGAGTGTCCGGGGGTCTCAAGGAACTTCAGCCGGATTGTCCCCAGGTTCATGCCCTCGCCGTCCCGCATGGGCTCGAAGGCGTAGCTCGCCTCGGCCCGCGCGCCCAGGTGGATCGCGCCGCCGGTGCGATCCCTCAGCTCCAGGTGACCCGCGGCAAAATCGGCGTGGAAGTGGGTCAGGAAGACGTGGCCGATCGTCATGTTCCGGGCTTCGGCCTCTTCGATGTACTGATCGACGTCGCGCTGCGGGTCCACGATGGCCGCAGTGCCCGTTGCCTCGTCCCCGAGGAAATAGGACGCATGGGCCAGGCACCCCAGATAGTATTGCTTGAGTATCATGATCGGCTCCTTGAAACCCCGTCAAGGTTCCGCGACGTACAAAGTAATCGAAGAACTCATCACCTGGTCTCCCCGCCACGTCCGGTACCCCGATGCGTTCGGTTCCAGCGCCGAGCCTTTCAGGTAGGGCTTCCAGACCTGTGCCCGCTGCCTGTGCCACAGGAACACGCCGGCCACGTCCTCCACCAGGAGCCGTTCCGCTTTTCTGTACAGGGCAACACGACGGTCCGGGTCTCTTACCTCGGCGTCAGCCGCGGTCATCAGAGCATCGAAGGCGGCATTGTTCCAGTTGTGCCGGCCGTTGGACCGCCAGAGCCCCAGCAGATTGCTCGGATCCACGAAGTCGAACTCGTAGGGTACCAGCCCGAAGGTAAGCGTATGGTTGTTCAGACCGTCCATGAAGACCTTGTTCTCCACGTTGCGCACTTCGACTTTCATGTTGAGGTTGCGTCTCAGCATCGCCTGCAGTCCCTCGGCCGCGTCCCGGTGCATGGCAATCTCGTTACGCAGCCACATGTCCAGTGCGGGAAATCCGCGGCCATCCGGATAACCGGCCTCCGCGAGGAGTCGCCGGGCATGCTCCGGATCGAATCGCTGGCTTTCCGCGTAGGCATTGCCGGAGTAAGCCGGAAACCCGGGCGGCAGCATGGTGTAGCCGGGTATGGCAAAGCCCTTGAGCGCGGAGCGACAGATCGCGGCCCGGTCGATCGCGAGACTGATGGCCAGGCGTATTCTCCGGTCATTGAACGGAGGTTTCTTAGTGTCGAAAAACAGGTAATGGGTCCAGAAATTCGGCCAGGTGTGCACCTGGTCGCTCAGGTTGTCATCGGAAAGCAGCCTGGCCAGCTCCGCCTGGTTTTCGACGTCGGTAAAATCGATCTCGCCGGCTTCGTATGCCGGCAGCCTCGGGGGTGGCGTGGTGAGGTTGAACATCTTGTGGATCAACCTTTCCAGGTAGGGTTTGTCCACCCCCCGGTACATGGGATTGGCCTCGTAGACCATCTGTTCGCCCTTGGTCCATTCCACCATGGCGAAGGGACCTGAGGAAATGCAGGTTTCGGGGCGGGTGGACCAGGTATCGCCGTATTTCCGTACCGCGTGTTCGGGCGATACCCAGGAATAGGTCAGCAGCAGGGGCAGGTGGGGCGTGGGCTCCCCGGTGGCGATATGCAGCGTGAGATCGTCGGACGCCCATACACCCAGGGAGTCCAGAGGCACTTTCCGGGCGACGACAGCCTGCCAGTTTCGGATCGGCTGGTAGTACCACCCGAAGTCGTAGGCGTTTTCCGGGTCGGCGCCCCGGCGCAGGGAGAAGACGTAGTCATGGGCTGTCAGCGGACGTCCGTCGCTCCACTGCAGCCCGGGCCGCAGACGGAAGGTCCATGCCAGTCCGTCATCGGACATCTCCCACCGTTCCGCGGCGCCGCCCCGCAGTTCGAAGTCCCGGTTGGTGCGGGTAAGCGGTTCGGCAATGATGTATTTGCCCGCAGCGCCCTTGTAAACCGTTCGGAACCACTCGTTGTAGGGCCGGGATTCGGAGAATACGCGGAGGACCTGTTGTTCGGGAGGCAGGGCGTCCGCGGGCAGCGGCACCCCGACGGAGTTGACGTAACGTGGTCCGTTGTCGGGAAGCAGTCTTTCGGCTACGCCGTGGAGCGACCACGTAATCCCCGCGACGACGGCAGCGGAGGCCGAAAGCCAGAGAAAGTATCTGCCGGTCTGTTTTCGCATGTTGCACCTGCCATGCGGCTTAAGCTCCCTACTCGTTCATCCTCGGGTCGAGGGCGTCTCGGAGGCCGTCGCCGATGAGCGAAAAACCGAGCATGACCAGGGCGATCATGAAAACCGGAAAAAGGGCGAGGTGCCAATAGTAGATCACGTTGGGCAGGTGGCTGCTGACCATCTGTCCCCAACTCGGCGTGGGCGGATTGATGCCCAGCCCGAGGAAGCTCAGTCCCGCCTCGGCGAAGATGGCCTGGGGAATGCCCATGGCCAGGCCGACGATGATGGGACTGAGGGCATTGGGCAGCATGTGGCGCACGATGGTATGCACGTTGGAGGCGCCCATGGAACGGGCGGCGCGGACGAAGTCGGAAGCCCGCAGCGATAGGAACTGCGCGCGGACCAGGCGGCATACGCCCACCCAGCCGGTCACGCCGATGGCGAACAGCACGTTGCTCAACCCGCTTCCCAGCCAGGCCATGATCAGTATGGCGAAGAGCAGGCTGGGGAAGACCGACATGACGTCCACCAGGCGCATGACAATGTAATCGGCCTTGCCCCCCTTGAACCCGGCGATGGCGCCCAGCGGCACGCCGATCAGCAGGGAGATCATCTGCGCGACGAATCCCACGATGAGCGAGATCCGGGCGCCGTACACGATCCGGCTGAAGTAATCCCGGCCGATGCTGTCCGTGCCCATGGGGTGGGTCCAGGATGGAAACTGCCAGGCTTCGTCGAAATTGGCCTCGGAATAGTGGGACGGCGAGACCCACGGCGCGAAGACGGCCATGAAGGTGATGACGATGATGATGATGCCCGCGGCGACGGACAGCTTGTTCTTCATGTAGCGGCGCAGGGCGTCGCGCCAGAGGCCGCCGGAAGATGAGGTGATTTCGGTCAAGGTGCTGGTCATTCGTGTGCTAGCCTTCCGTTTTTTCCGGGGAGCGCCTTGTCGCGAGATGCTCGATGACCAGTACGATAGCGCATCCGGCGATGCCCAGGGTAATGGCCAGCAGGACGTCTTCCGACACCGCCGCGGGCAGGACGTTGTGCTCTATCAGGGGCTTTGTCACGCCCTGGCTGTTCGTGAACGTCTCCACCGTTTCCTTCCACGGCCAGATCTTCCGCAGGGAGCCGGCCATGAGACCGATGAGGGCCGCCACGGTCGCGTCATGGTAGCGGCGCAACAGCCATCGGAGCACCCGCGCGAAGAAGACCAGCCCCAGGATACCGCCGCAGCCGAAGATCAGAATGGGCAGGAAATCGCGTTGCACCACGGCATTGAGCATGTACTCGTACTTCCCCAGAATGACGAGGATGAACGAGCCCGAGATGCCGGGCAGGATCATCGCGCAGATCGCGATGGCTCCGCTCAGGAACACGAACCACGCCGCGGAGGTCGTCTCGACCGGCACCGCGCCTACCAGGACGAAGGCCGTCGCCGCCGCCAGCAGCAGCGCAAGCACTTCCGTCGCGGTCCAGGCCGACACCTTGCCCCGAACGGCGATGATCGACGCGAGCACCAGCCCGAAGAAGAAAGCCCACACCTGGACGGGATGGTGCTCGAGCGCCCAGGCGAAAAACTGGGCCAGGCTGAAAATCGCCGCCATGATGCCGGCGACGAGGGCGATCAGGAACCGGTAGGGAAACCCGTCGAGGGCCTCCCCCAATCGAAGCCTGAACAGCAGCCGCAGGAACCGGCCGTTGACCGAATGCACGGCGTCCAGCAGTTCTTCGTATACGCCCAGGATAAAGGCCATCGTGCCCCCTGAAACGCCGGGAACGACATCGGCAACCCCCATGCAGAAGCCGCGGGCGGAGATGCCCAGGTAATCCAGGAAAGTACGTCCCGAACGTGAAGACTCGGAAGACTCGTTGGCCATTACTTGCTCCCGCGCACGTATCTGACCCTGGGATCCACGAGTGCGTAGAGAATATCCGTAATGAGGTAGACGATACCGATCAGCACCGCGACGAGCAGCGTCAGCGCCATGATCATGGGATAGTCCCGCTCGAAGATGCTGGTGACGAAGAACTGTCCCAGGCCCGGGATGCGGAAAATGCCTTCGACGAAGAGCGACCCGGTCATTACGCCGGGCAGCATCGGCCCCATGATGGTCAGCAGCGGGATCAGGGAATTCTTCAGCACGTGGATGAACAGGACGCTCCGTTCCCTCAGTCCCTTGGCCCGTGCCGTGCGCACGTAGTCCATGCGCAGGTTCTCGAGGATGCTCGAACGGGTATACCGCGCGACGATGGCCATGGGACCCAGGGCATAGACGATCACCGGCATGATCCAGGTCTCGGGCCCGCCCCATCCGCCCGTGGGCAGGACCCGCCAGATGGTCGCGAAGAGGACGATGAACAGGATGGAAATGGCGAAACTGGGCACAGTGATCCCCAGGGTGGCAATGACCGTGGTCCCGTAGTCCACCCAGGTGTTCTGGCGTATGGCGGACAGGATGCCCAGGAGGATGCCGCAGGAGAAGGCCACGGCGAGGCCCATGCCGCCCAGCTGCATGCTGATGGGCCAGGTCCGCGCGATCAGGTCCGTCACCGTCTCCCCCGGACTCTGGAAGGGAATGCCGAAATCAAACTGCAGCGCGTTCCACATGTACCGGCCGTACTGTTCGTACAGGGGCCGGTCCAGGCCGTACTTGCGCAGGATATTCGCCTTGGCCTCGGCCGACAGGGGCATCTTCTCTTCGTCGAACGGGCCGCCCGGTACCGCATGCATCAGGCTGAAAGTGATGATCGTGACCAGGAAAAGCACGCCGACCAGGCCCACGATGCGGTATATGATGTATCGGATCATAGGGTCAGGTTTTCTGATGCGCCGCGGTGAAATCGGGGGAGTCCAAGCGAGTCCGCCGACTCCCGATACGTGCGGGAAGCCCGGCGGTTCAGCCTCAATAGTGCAAGCGGACGCGCCGGGGTGTCAAGATTTATTTCCCGGCCCCGGGTCATGCTGAAGCGCGAAATCAGTCACGGCAAATGCGGTGTCCGGGTGGGGTTTTCAGGGCTGTTCTTCGCCTCGGGGATGGGGGCATCTCCCCTTGACACTCCCCGTGCCGTTTCACAAATTACCCGACGTGATTCCACGGCGGCGGGTTGACGGACAAGGAGGACGCAAGCGTGCGGATCGTCGAGGTTTCTGCGCTGGTTCTGCGGTTGCCGGAAGTAACGGAGGCCTGTGACGGAACGCAGGATACCTGCCTGGTCAAAATCGAAACGGACGAAGGCATAACGGGCTGGGGGGAAGTCGATTCGTGCCCCACCGTGGTTAAGGCCGTCATCGAAGCCCCGCTGTCCCACCAGATCTGCAACGGCCTGGCCAACGCGCTGGCCGGCGCCGATCCCCTGGACATCGACGCGTGCACGGACCGGATGATGGACGCCGCCAATTACTATGGCCGGGTCGGCGTAGGCCGGCACGCCATGGCGGGAGTCAACCTGGCGCTCTGGGACATCGCGGGCAAGGTTGCCGGACAGCCTGTTTACCTACTCTTGGGCGGGGCGCACGGGCTCAGGTTCCGGGCCTACGCTTCCGTCCTGTTCGGCGACACGCCTGAAGCGACCCGGACAATTGGCCGGAAATACGCCGACCAGGGATTCACGGCGGTCAAGTTCGGCTGGGGACCCATGGGCGGGGACGAGAAGCAGGACGTGGCCCTGGTGCGGGAGGCCCGCCGGGGAACGGGTGACGATGTGGACGTGCTCATCGACGCGGGCCAGGTATGGGACTGGGAGACCGCGTTGGCCCGGTCCCGGCAGTTCGCCGAATACCGGCCCTTCTGGATCGAAGAACCGCTGCACCCCGACGACCTCGAAGGGTACGCCGCGCTGACCGCGGAGAGTCCGGTTCCCGTCGCCACCGGCGAAGCCGAATCCCGTCTCGAGGATTTCGAGCGCCTGGTCACCGAGGGCGGGCTCGACTGGATTCAGCCGGACCCGGGCCGCTGCGGCATTTCGATCATGCACGCGGCGGGCAAAGCCGCCCACAGTCACGGCCGAAAAGTCGTCAATCACAGTTACAAGAGCGGCATCACCATGGCGGCGTCGCTCCACGCGCTGGCCGCCCTGCCCAACGCGTCCGTCTTCGAATTCTGCATGTCGGATTCGCCGCTGCGGCACGAACTGACCCAGGAGCGTTTTACCATTGATGACGACGGTTTCGTGGCGGTCCCCGACGGACCCGGACTGGGCGTCACGGTGAACGAGGAGACCATAGCCAGATACCGGGTCGCGTAGTTGAATCCGTCTTCATGCGTGGAGGGTCGCGGTCAGTGGCAAATCGGCTTTGACACACGGTCCGGCGGCCAGCCCGGGCCGCTCTGTACCGGTTCCTATAGATTTAGATTACAGGCCAAATATACAGACTTGATAACAAAAGGAGCGCCTCAATGGCCCCACCGAATCCGATCATGCACGCCGCGCTCAACCGGATCAATATCGAGGAGATCAAGGAACAGATCGGTCCGCCGCCCGCCTCCTGCGCGGTCGTGGTCGCGGACCACGTGACCGCTGCATTCATCTGGCAGCTGTCGGGCACGGTGAACGACAACCACTGTCACAACTATGACGAGTGGTGGATCGTGCTGGAGGGAGAGATCGACTGGGTGATCGAAGGCCGTGACGAGACCGTACACGCAAAGGCGGGGGATTTCATCTACGTACCGGCGTTGACCTTCCATCACATATTCCCCGTGGGCGGCAAGCCGTCCATCCGCCTCGGTGTGGCGCTGACGGGACACGGGCACCTGCACGAGCGGCCGGAGCGCAAGGTGAAGGTCATTCTGGAGTAAAACCATGTCTTCGAGATCGGAAAACCTGGCATCTATCAAAGCCTGTGGCGTGGTCGCCGTCCTCAGGGCGGACCGGCCCGACGCCCTGGTCCAGGTCGCCCAGGCCATCGGCAGGGGAGGCATCGGGGCCGTCGAGATCACCATGACGACGCCCGGGGCCCTGGACGTCATCGGCGAATGCGCGAACCGGCTGGGCGATGAGATTCTCCTCGGCGCGGGCACCGTGCTGGATTCCGAGACGGCCCGGGCGGCGATCCTGGCCGGCGCCGAATACATCGTGACGCCGACGCTGAATCCGGACGTCATCACCCTCTGCCGGCGGTACGACAAGGTCATCATCCCGGGCGCGTTGACGCCGACGGAGATTCTGACGGCCTGGGAATGCGGCGCGGACATCGTGAAGGTGTTTCCCGCGACTGCCGTGGGACCCCGGTATTTCAAGGACGTCAAGGCGCCGCTCCCCCAGATCGATCTCATGCCGACGGGCGGGGTGGACCTGGACAACGCGGGCGATTTCATCCGGGCGGGCGCATGCGCGGTAGCCGTTGGTGGAAATCTGGTGGACAAGGCCGCGGTGGCCGCGGGCGAATGGCATGCGCTCACCGATACGGCGAGGCAATACGTGGAAGCGGTCAGGAACGCGCGACAGGAAGGTGGGGGATGATCCGCAAGGCCGTCGTGCCCGTCGCGGGCCTGGGCACGCGGATGCTTCCGCTCACACGGTCTGTCCCCAAGGAAATGCTGCCCCTCGGGCGCAAGCCGGCCATACACCACGTAGTGGATGAACTCGCTGCCGCGGGAATCGAACGCATTCTTTTTGTTACCTCCAGCCGAAAAAAGGCGATCGAGGATTACTTCGAACCCGGTGGCAAGGTGGGCGGGCCGCTCCGGGAACACCGCGGCCCGGGGATCGAAGAAGGCGGCGGACCGCCCGCACTCGACTATGCGTTCGTGCGACAGGATATTCCCGCCGGAAACGGCGACGCCGTGCGGCTGGGAAAGGCCTTCGCGGGATCCGACGCCTTCGTCGTGGCCTGGGGCGACGCCGTCATCCGTTCGACGAAGGAAGAAAGCGTCCTGCGGCGCATGATGGCTACCCACGAAAAGGAAGGCGCCGCGTGCACCATCGCGGTGGAATACGTGCCTGAAGACAAGGTGTCGCGATACGGGATCGTACGGCCCGTGTACGACTCCGAAACGGCCTTTCCCATCGACGATATCGTGGAGAAGCCGTCCCGGCAAAGCGCGCCCAGCCGATACGCCGTGTCGGCCCGGTACATATGCGGACCCGGCATCTTCCCGGCGCTCGAGGCGACGCCGCGCGGAAAGAACGGCGAACTGTGGCTCGCCGACGCCATCCGCGGCCTGCTCCGGGAGGGCGGTACGGTCTGGTGCGTACCCCTGAGATCCGGCAGCAGGCGCTACGACATCGGTACGCCCCTGACCTACTGGGAAGCCTTTGCCGATTACGCCCTGGAGGACGAGGCCGACGGACCGGTCTTTCGCGATCTCCTGCAAGGGCGGTTGAACCGAACATGAACAGCACGCACATACTGCGTGCGTTTCGGTGCGTATAACGGCGAAACAACCCGCGCCGACTGGAGTCCAATTGAACGGGACCGTAACCGCATCCGCCCCCGGCCGCGTGGGCATCGTGGGCAACCCGACCGACATGTACGGCGGCAGCGTGATCTCTTGTTCGACAGTGGAAAGGGCAAACGTCAGGGTCCAGCCGGCGGCCCGCCTTGTCCTGGACGCCGGTACCGGGCAGAGGGTCATCGCGTCGCCCGACGACCTGGTCACGCGGGAGGACATCTTCGATATCGCCCGCGTCGCGCTGGCCGGGACCGAATCCGCGGATCTGCGCGTCAAGATCTCCTGGTCGACCGATATCCCCTTCCGCGCCGGCCTGTCCGGGTCGACGGCACTGCTCGTATCCATGGTCGCTGGTCTGCTCGCTTTCCGCGGCATCCTCCACAGTTCCTACCACCTGGCGGAGCTTGTTCGCAAGATCGAATATCAGAACCTGACTTTCTGCGGGTACCAGGACGCCTATATGTGCATTTTCGGCGGACTGCACTACATGGATTTCAGGGAGAAGGAGTTCCACCTGGAGTTCGGGACCGATCCCTTCGCCACCATGGAACCGATGGCGTCCGTCGCGGCCCTGCCGATCGTCGTGGTCATTACGGGAGGG
This sequence comes from Gemmatimonadota bacterium, assembly GCA_026706345.1. NCBI lineage: Bacteria > Pseudomonadati > Gemmatimonadota > Gemmatimonadota bacterium. Next base: position 65,605 of record JAPOYX010000020.1, read on the forward strand.
CAACGCGTATCCGGCGGCGTGCATACCCCCTTGCGGGAACGGTGGCTGGCCGGAGAAGCCAGGGTGGTTGAAGCCTATCAGGCCATCGCCGGCCTTGCCCGGGACGGCAAGAAAGCGATACTCGAAAACCGGCTTGACACGCTGGGAGACCTGATGAACGAGAACCAGGCGATTACCCAGGCGCTCGGCGGATCCAATCCCGAGGACGACCGGTTTATCGAACTCGCCCGGCAGGCGGGTGCGTCCGGCGCCAAGCTCGCGGGCAGCAGCGGGGCCATCGTGGCGCTTCACGAGGCACCCCGCGAACTGGCCCGGGGTATGATGGAGGCAGGCGCCGTGGGTATTCTTGAGCCCGCACCGGGTCCTGGACTCGAGATCGAGCGGGAAGACCTGTAGGGAGTCATCGTGAACATCACACTCGATTACCACAAGACCGGGCTCGAAGTGCGTGTCCCGGACGAAAACCTGGTTGCGGTCCTGAACATGCGGGACACGCCGCCGCTGGATGACCCCGCCAAGGCGACCCGGGAGGCTCTCATGCGGCCCGTGGCGGGTCCGCCGCTCGAGACCATCGCCTCGGGACGCCGGAACGCCTGCGTGGTGGTTTCCGACATCACCCGTCCCGTCCCCCACGACATTATCCTTCCGCCCCTGTTGGAATGCCTGGAACGGAGCGGACTCGAACCGGAGGACATCACCCTGCTGGTCGCTACCGGGCTGCACGCCCCCATGGATGAAGACCAACTCCGGGAGACCCTGACCGATGCCGTGGTGGATCGGTATCCCGTCGTCAACCACGTCGCACGCAACGGGAAGGAACAGGCCTTCCTGGGAACCACCACCACCGGGATCCCGATCCACGTGGACCGCAGATACGTGGAGAGCGATCTCAAGGTGCTGACCGGGTTGATCGAGGCGCACTTCATGGCCGGTTATTCGGGCGGGCGCAAGCTGGTCGCGCCCGGCTTGGTCGGAGTGGAAACAATTGAGCACCTGCATGGTCCGAAGATCCTGGAACACCCCAGCGCGACGACCGGCGTGCTCGACGGCAACCCCCTCCACGAGGCCTCGCTGGAAATCGCCCGGCGGGCCGGAGTCGATTTCATCCTGAACGTCTCCATGGACGAGGATCGCCGCGTCACCGGGGTGTTCGCCGGCGAGCTCGACCAGGCGCACCGATACGGGGTCGCCCACGTGGACGGCATGGTGGTGGCCACCGTCGAGGAACCGGTGGATATCGTCGTAACCTCGTCGGCCG
>JAPOYX010000020.1:66872-78277 GCA_026706345.1 Gemmatimonadota bacterium
TATCCCCTGGACACCACCTTCTACCAGGCCGTGAAGGGCATGGTCGGCGTGCTGGATATCCTGAAGGAAGGCGGATCCATCGTCATCGCCGCCGGATGCGCCGCCGGGATCGGCAGCGCGGAGTTCGAAGGACTGCTTCGGAAGACCACGGATGTCGACGCCTTTATCGAATGGATACAACAACCGGGCGTATTCACCATCGACCAGTGGGAGATCGAAGAACTGGTCAAGGCGCTGAAGAAGGGCAGGGTTTATCTGTACACGGACGGACTGAGTGACGACGACGTCCGGGACTGCCTGGTCGAGCCGGTTCCCTCCGTCGAGGCCGGCATCGAGTCAGCCCTGTGTCGCCACGGCGCCGACGCCACCATCGCGGTCGTCCCAAGAGGGCCCTACGTGATCCCCAGGGTACTGCCCGGGCAGGACGCCGCCGGATAGCGCAACATGACCTCCAACAGGTATGTCCACCATACTCCCCGCATCCATTCTTCCGCCTTCGTGGCGGAGAGCGCCGACCTGATCGGAGCGATCGACATCGGCAAGGACGCGAGCGTCTGGTACCAGGTGGTGATCCGGGCGGACGACGAACCGGTCACCATCGGCGAGGGGACCAACGTGCAGGACGGCAGCGTCATCCACATCGACGCCGGCATGCCCACCGTGCTGGGCAAGGGCGTAACCGTAGGGCACCGCGCCATCGTCCACGGCGCGGTGGTGGAGGACCACGCACTGATCTCCATGGGCGCCGTGATCCTCAGCGGCGCGCGAATCGGCAGGCACAGCATCATCGGCGCCGGCGCACTGGTGCTGGAGAACATGGACGTGCCGTCGGGGTCCCTTGTCGTGGGTGTCCCGGGCCGCGTGGTGCGCTCCGTCACCGACGAGCAGATCGAACGCATACACCGGACCGCGGAAGGGTACGTCGAACGGGGCAAAATCTATCTCGAACGGCGGGAGCGCGGTTCCTCCTGATCGCATGATTTCCGGCGTTCCGGATACCGAGGGTGCGGCCAGAATCCGCTTGACTTTGCCGTGCTCTTCCTTTAGTTTGCGATGCTCTGTTATGCTGGTCCTGAGCGCCTGTAGCTCAATTGGATAGAGCACCTGACTACGGATCAGGAGGTTGGGGGTTCGACTCCCTCCGGGCGTATTTTTAGTGGGACGCGGTAGCATGAGAAGCAACGACGGCGAACACGAAGAATGGCTCGGGCTGGCACTGGATGAAGCCAGGTCGGCAGGGGCCGCCGGCGATGTGCCCGTCGGGGCAGTGATCGTTCACGACGGCGCGGTAGTCGGCCGGGGCCAGAATCGCGTGGAGCGGTTGCGCGATCCCACCGCCCATGCCGAGATGCTCGCGATCCGCGAGGCCTGCGCCGCGCTGGGGTATGAACGGCTGGCCGGAGCCGCGCTCTACGTTACGCTGGAACCCTGTGCGATGTGCGCGGGTGCGATCGTGCTGGCCCGCCTGGACAGCCTCGTATACGGGGCTGCCGATCCCAAGACCGGAGCCTGCGGTTCTCTTCGCGATATCGCGCGGGACAAAAGGTTGAATCACCAGGTGGAAGTAACGGGGGGTGTGCTGGCGGAAACCTGTTCCGGGTTGCTGAAGGACTTCTTCAGGGTGAAACGCGGAGCGGGCGATCCGGCTGTCGAACCGAGGTTGCCGGAGAGGTGCGAGAGTGGTTGAATCGGACGGTCTCGAAAACCGTTGTGCCTCCGGGCACCGTGGGTTCGAATCCCACCCTCTCCGTTTTTTCCATTGAGTAGCCGTACTGAATGACCGTGAACGATATCATTCATCGCCCGTCTCCCTCCGCGTAGATTCCCCACCGTACACTCTTCCATCCATCATCATCGCGAAACGTCCATAAGTCGCGAGATTTCCGGATCGTTAGCTACGGCAGTCAGTTTATTATGCGACTTAAGGAATCTTGACTGACGTAAGACAAGGGAAGTCTTGAAGATTGTCCGAAACCGCAAGAGGCAGACTAAAACGGACAGGGGCTGATAGTTCCTTGAAGGAGATTCCCCGTAACCAGGTCTGGAATTCGGCATCGGCAGGTATGCAGATCGATGTTCCCAGTGTAACTAGATGGGTGAGATTGAGCGATATCATTTGCCTCGGTAGCCGACCGGACATCTCCTGATTATGTCTTATGTCGAACTCTTTCAGGTTCGTCAGTTGGGCGATTTGCGATGAGACGGATCCCGACAGACGATTGATAGCAAGTCTCATGGACTCCAGTTTGTCGAGGCGCCACAGTTCCCCCGGGATGTTTCCCGTCAGCAAATTCACTGAAAGATCAAGAAGAGTCAGGTCCTCAAGTCGTCCAATCTCCTCGGGAATATGCCCCGTCAGTCCGTTTGTTCCCAGGAATAGCGCGGTTAGATTCGCAAGTTCTCCGATTTTGTCCGGGATGCTGCCTTCCAGGTCGTTTTCATCCAGCCTCAGTATCTCCAGGTTTGACAGCTGCCCAATTTCAGGTGGAATCGTACCCGTCAGCATGTTTCCCTGAAGATGCAGCGACGTCAGGTTACCGAGTTGACTGATCTCCCGTGGAATGGTACCCGAGAGATCATTGTCTGCCAGAATCAGTGTCTCGAGATCCTGAAGTTGACCGATCTTCGCAGGAATGCTTCCCCAAGACTGTTACTTCCCAGGTGTAGCCTTTTCAGTTCGGAGAGTTCTCCGATCTCAGGCGGGATCGAGCCGTTCAGGCCGATACCGAAGAGGTTGATTTCAGTCACTCTATTCTGGTCATCAGTTACAATCCCATACCAGGTTTCGATAGGACTATGGCTCAACCAATTACCTCTTTCTCTCCATTCAGCCCCGCCGGTAGCGTTGTAGATCGCAACCAGAGCGTCCACGTCGGGATGGGGGTTGACCACTCCACAGGTCTCGTAATCGGTGTTTTGGATTGTACTCAGCCAATCCTGGAAACCATCACCTTCCGCGAAACACAACTGGGTGCCGTTCAGCAAAAACGTGTCCAGATCAAGCTCGGTAAGTTCGACAGGCGGTGTGCCGCCCAGATATGGATTGTCGGACAGATCAAGGCTTGTCAGTTCCTTTAACAGGTACAACTCATATGGCAACCTTCCGCGCAAGCCGTTTCCTGAAAGGTTCAGACCGGTCACGAATCCATCTTCATTCGTGGTCACGCCATGCCAACTGCCAACGTAATTCGTGCTCGCCCAACCTTCGTTCGTGGTCCAGTTGCGACCCTGGGTACGGTCGTAAAGGGCGTCCAGGGCGATTCTTTCTATTCGTAGATCTTCGCAGTTCGTGACACGTCTACCGGATATACCCTCGAGCCACGCCTGAAAACCGGCATCGCGCGGAGCACATAACTGCGTTCCGTGAAGTATGAGTTGTTCAAGGTGCTGCAGATCTGTCAGCGATTGAGGCAGAGGTTCGGCCAGGCCGATGTTGTCCTGAAGCTGCAGATCCTCAAGGCTGGTCAGCCGTCCCAGTACGATAGGCAGTGTCCCCGTTAAAAGGTTGTCGGACAGATTCAGTGCCTCCAGGGCGGTTAACTGACCCAACTCGGACGGTATATCACCCTCCAGCCGGTTGTTTACAAGCGTGATCGAACGAACGCGGCCTTCGGTGTCCGTTTCGACGCCATGCCACTCGCCTATGGGTACGTCCGTAAGCCAGTTTTCGCTTTCGGCCCAATCCTGGCCATTCAATTCGTTGTATAGCACGGACAGTACATCGCGGTCCGTAATCATGCTTTCGCACACCGAAATCGACTGAACACCGGGTATTCGCTGCAGCCAAGCATAAAACTCGGCGTCCGAAGGCACGCATAGCGCCGTGTTGCCGAGATGGAGTGTAACCGGGTTGAGATTGAGAAACTCTCTGGGCAATGGTCCGGACAGCGAGGGATTATCTGTGAGATCAAGATGATCGAGATGTTCTAATGAGCCCAGCTCCGGAGGGATGGAGCCCGATAACTGATTCCGGGAAAGGTAGAGGGATGAAAGATACGATAGTTGTCCCAGTTCCGGAGGAATTGGTCCCGTCAACTGATTGCCGGACAGAAAGATTGCGGCCAAGTCGGCAATCTGTCCGATTTCCGGGGGGATTGGGCCCGTCAATTGGTTGTTTGCCAGACCCAGGTCCCAGAGTTTGGCCAGTTGCGCGATTTCCCGCGGGATACTGCCCGTCAGTTGATTATCGGACAGACTAAGTCGTTCGAGACTGGCCATCCCGCCCAGTTCGGGAGGCAGGGACCCACTCAATTCGTTCTCTGAGAGAAACAGAACTCTGAGATTGTCAAGCAGGGACAGTTCAGCCGGGATCGCGCCGCTGAGGTTATTCGATCCGAGAAAGAGGGCTGTCACCCGCCCCTGGTAATCTGCCGTCACGTTTTCCCACTCTACTACGGGTTTTTCGCTCAGCCAATTTGTGGACCTGATCCAGTTTGGTCCACCGGTCCGGTTGTACAACGTAATAAGAACCTCCCTGTCCGAACTGTCCTGACTGGGCGCCAGAACCGATACGACAACGCTGGCGGAAACCTCTTCCGAGCTCGCCGTTATACCGGCCGTGCCGTTATGAATCGCTGTTACGACACCGGAATCGCTGACACTCGCGACGGCCGGATTATCACTTGTCCAGTTCACCAGGGGGTTGGGTATCATGTTATCATTCAAATCGTATACCGTGGCAATGAACCGGACCTGATCGCCTAAGACCGTCAGCGTCGTATCTCCAGGCGCAAGGGCAATACGACCCGGTGTCAGGGACACGACAATATTTACTTCCTTCTTGATTGTCCCGTAACTCGCAGTCACCTGGGCTGTGCCGTTCCTGACTGCGGTTACCAGTCCCTGGGCGCTGATGGTCGCGATACCAGTGTCGCTGCTCGACCATGTCACGGTGGCGCCGGCGACCGGATTCCTGTTCGAATCCAGTACGTTGGCAGTCAGTTGAACCGTTTCACCAATAACTGACAACCGGATCGGAAGTGGCTCGACAACGATACTGGCCACCGGCAGTGAAACCCTGACATCAACACTTGATGCCGCACTTCCCGATCTCGCCGTGATCGTCGCGGTGCCGACTCCAACTGCGGTTACCAGTCCCTGGGCATCGACCGCCGCGACACCTGAATCGCTGCTCGACCATGTCACTTGAGCGTCATTCATCGGCCTGTTGTTTTGATCCCAGACCTAGGCTGTAAGCCTGATACTCTGACCTAAGGCATTTAAATCAAACAAAGACGAGGATGGCGAAATTCGAACCTTGGACGGTACTGATGCGGGAGGAGGTGGGGGAGATGGAGGTGATGGCGGGTCTGGTTTCGTCGGGCCGTCTTGGCCACAGGTGGAAACTGACAGTATCGTTGCCAGTATCAAGATGGGGAAAACGGAACGCGTCACGTGTTTTACTGACATTTGACTGATGAAAATCCTGTTGTTTCCGATTGCGAAATCTATTAACTTAATCGTTCTGACTTTACGTTGAATCTCAGACTGATACCAGGTTCGGTCGGGATCGATTGCATAAGAATATGCCCGGTTACAAGCTGAGACAATGTAAATCACCAGGGCGTAGTTTGATACCGGCGGTGTGCTGTTGTAATCAAAAGCAAGGCAGGCTGGCCATGCGCGGCGATCGGTGAATCCGTAGACTTGGGAGAGGTGCGAGAGCGGTTGAATCGGCACGCCTGGAGAGCGTGTGTTCACCATGTGGACCGTGGGTTCGAATCCCACCCTCTCCGTTGAAAACCGGGGAGACCCGGACTTGGAACGAAGGGGTGGTGGCCCTGCCTGGACGTGTTATCACGCCCGGACCTTTTCTCCCGGCCGAACCCGCCTCGTTCCACAGGTTTTTGGGGCAGTAGCTCAGTTGGGAGAGCGCCAGAATCGCAATCTGGAGGTCGGCGGTTCGATTCCGCTCTGCTCCACTCGGGAGACCGGGGACGCCGTGAACCGGCGTGCTTGGCAACCCGGTATGCAAGCTTGGAACGATTACGGTCGTGCTAGATGGGGAGTTAGCGGTGCCCTGTAACCCGCAATCCGCTACAGCGGGGTCGAATCCCCATCCCGAGGATCGCACTTGCGTCGCCGGTATGCGCTGCATCCGGTATTGAAAGTCAGGTCCCGCGCAACGTGACAACGCCCAACCCCGTCAGGACCGGAAGGTAGCAGCGGTAAGCGCCTGAATCGTGTGCCGCGGGAGTGCCTGGCCGGAGCCGGCGGCACGGATGCCCCGATACGAGGAGATTCGAGGGTGGGTGCACGACCGCTTAACCCGTATTGCCCCGTACTACCTGCCTCTCGTCCCAAGTAACCCAGGCATGGAGGGTTGGGCCTTGGCCTACGAAGTCACCGCCCGAAAATGGCGTCCCCAGGAATTCGACGGCGTGATCGGGCAGGAACACGTCACCACCACGCTGAAAAACGCCATTCAGGCGGGCCAGATCGCCCATGCCTACCTGTTCGCCGGCCCCCGCGGCGTGGGCAAGACGACCACGGCCCGCATCCTGGCCAAGGCCCTGAACTGCGTCGAAGGCCCCACGGTAACGCCCTGCAACGCCTGCACGATCTGCCGGGAAATCTCGGAAGGACGCAGCGTCGACGTGCTGGAGATCGACGGCGCCTCCAACAACCGGGTCGAGCAGGTCCGGACGCATCTGCTCGAGAGCGTCAAGTACACGCCCAGCCAGGGCAAGCACAAGATCTACATCATCGATGAAGTGCACATGCTGACCAAGGAGGCCTTCAACGCCCTGTTGAAGACGCTTGAAGAGCCGCCTCCCCACGTGTACTTCATCTTCGCGACGACGGATCCCCGGAAGGTGATCCCCACCGTGCTCTCCCGGTGCCAGCGCTTCGATTTCCGGCGCATATCGGGGCCCACCATCGTGGATCACCTCGCCATGATCAGCGAGAAGAGCGGGTACGGCGTCCAGCCCGAAGCCCTCGCCCTCATCGCGCGCCGGGTGGACGGCAGCATGCGGGACGCCGAAAGCCTGCTGGACCAGGTCGTCGCCTTCGGCGGCACCGGGTTGACCGCCCGTGCAGCGGCGGAGGTCCTGGGTATCGTGGACCAGGACGTCTATTTCGAATTATTCGACATCGTGGCGGACCAGGACGTCCCCCGAGGGCTTGACCTGGTCGACCGGATCTTCCGGCAGGGCCACGACCTCGAAGAAATCATCCTGGGCGTCCTGGAACACCTGCGCAACCTGCTGGTCGTCAAGGCGGCTCCCGAAGCGGACACACTGCTCGGCGCCGCCGCGCTGGAACTCGACCGCTACCGTGAACAGGTGACGCGATTCGAGACGGAAGACCTGCTCAGGCTGTCTCAACTGGCCACGCAGATGGAACAGGCCGTCAGGCAGAGCACGCTACCCCGGGTGCAGCTCGAGACGGGCATCGTCCGCATGATACGCATGGCCAGGTCGGTGCAGTTGACCGACGTCATGGCCCGGCTGTCCGAAATGGCCCGGCGCGTCGGATCGGGAGAGGAGGAGGACGCTTCCGGCACAGACGCTTCCGGCACAGACACTTCCGGCACAGACACTTCCGGCACAGAGACTTCCAGCGCAGAGACTTCCGATACAGAGGGCTCCGAAGAAGCGAAACCGCCCGCCCGCGCCCAGGAATCCACCCGTTCCGATGCGCGTCCCGAAGTGCGGGGCGCCACCGAATCGCGAGGCGCCACCGAGCCAGGTCTCCCGACCGGAGAAGCTTCCGAAACTTCGCCCTCCCAGACTACCGACCCGCCGGCCGGCACGGCGCCAGCACCATCTATTGAGGAGGGTCGGAGCCCTGCGGAATCCGCGGAATCATCGGCGGCCACCACGACTGCGCCGAAACTGGATCTCCAGGCGGTCCGAAACAGTTGGCCCGCCATCGTGGAAGAGATCACCAGGCAACGAAGCGGCCTGGGCAACCTGCTTGCAAAAGCCGTGCTCTCGGCCTGCTCGCCTTCGGATGACGCCCGGTCGGAAGGACCCGGAAGAATTACCCTGAGGTTTGAGTCCAGCCAGGTCTTTCATAAGCAGCAGATAGAGAAACGCGAAAACGCGTTGCTGATACAGGCGGTATGCTCCAAAGCGCTGGGAATCCCGGTTCGGATCAAGTGCGAGATCGACGATAGCGCAGCGGCGGAGGACGCTACGCGGGTGACTGAAGACGCCAGGTCTGGTACGGACGACGACAGGGGCAGGGCGGAGGACACCGGGTCCGGTCCGGACGAATACCCTGGCGCAGTAGACGATTCCGTGCAGGAAGGACAAAATGCCCCGTCGACCGGCACATCAGCCGCGAAGGAAACCAGCGCGCGTTCCGGCGCCGCGAAAGATCCGGCCGTCATGAAGATCGTGGAGGCGTTCGACGGCCAGATTGTGAAGGACTGAGGTCGGGTCGCCGCGGACGAGACGCGGACGAGACGCGGACGAGGAAAAACAGGAAAGGACAGGATTATGGCCAAGGGCATGTCAGGCATGATGAAGCGTGTTCAGAGAATGCAGAAGAAGATGGTGCAGATTCAGGAGGAAATCGCCCAGCGCCGGGTCGAAGGCACGGCCGGCGGCGGCATGGTCACCGCGGTGGTGGACGGCAAGCTGAACGTCGTGGAGATAAGGATAGACCCGGCCGTGGTCGACCCCGAAGACGTGGAGATGCTCGAAGATCTCGTGCTGGCCGCCGTCAATCAGGGTCAGCAGAAGGCGCAGGAAATGGTGAACCAGGAAATGGGACAACTTACCGGGGGGCTGAATATCCCCGGCCTGTAACGTCACATCCAGCGGCGTTTCGCTGATCCCGATCCAACTCATCAGGGAACAGACACATGGCGCGCAAGTACAGTTCCGAGACCCTGGCCATCCTGGTGGACGAACTGAGCCGCCTGCCCAACATCGGCAGGGTGACGGCGCAGCGGCTGGCCTTCCATATTCTGAAGGGACCGGCCGAACGCGCCTTTTCGCTGTCTGACGCCATCCGGGCGGTGAAGGAGAAGGTCCGCTACTGCGACGTGTGCTGGAACATCACCGAATCCGAGACCTGCGGGATCTGTCACGATGCCCGCCGAAAGCCGGAGACCATCTGCGTGGTGGAAGAACCCCGGGACGTGATCACGCTCGAAAGCACGGGAGAATACCGGGGCCTGTACCACGTGCTCCACGGCGCGCTTTCGCCCCTTGACAACATCACCCCGGACGACATACGTGCCCGGGAGCTCGTGCAGCGGATGAACGAAACGGTGGAAGAGGTCATCATCGCGACCAATCCCAATATCGAGGGAGAAGCCACCGCGCTCTACCTGAGCCGGTTGATCAAGCCCCTGGGCGTCCGGGTTACCCGCCTCGCCCGGGGTCTTCCCATGGGCGGCGACCTGGAATACGCCGACGAAGTGACCCTTGCCCGCGCCCTCGAAGGCCGCACGGATTTGTAACGCGGAGCCGTGATACAATACGCCGAACCGATCTCCTGATCCCCTTGCCCCCATGAATCTGCCAAACAAACTGACCATATTCCGCATCATCCTGAGTCCCATCTTCATGGTCTTCTTCCTGGTAGATACATTGTATACACGGTATATCGCCCTGGTGATCTTCATGATCGCCTCGCTGACGGATCTGTACGACGGCTATCTTGCGCGCAAGACCGGCGTGATCACCAGTTTCGGGAAGTTCATGGATCCCCTGGCGGACAAGATCCTCACGTCCACCGCCCTGATCTGCTTCGCGTCGCTCGGCTACATCTACACCTGGATGGTCCTGGTCATCATCGGCAGGGACTTCATCGTGACGGGCCTTCGGTGCATCGCGGCGTACCGGGGGCTCCTGATCCTGCCGACCCAGGTCGCCAAGTGGAAGACGGCTTCGCAGATGGTGGTCATCGTGATTATCCTGCTCTACATCAACGTCCAGACGACCATGATCGCCTTCGGCCAGTGGAGCGGGGAGTTCGACGACGTCGCCTGGTGGGTCCTCAACGGCATGGTCTTCGTCTCCATGACGCTCACGGTCAGTTCCGGTCTCGACTACGTCGTCAAGAACCGGTCGATCTTCACCAGTCTGCTGAGGTAGGCATGCGCGCCCTGATCACCCTGCTGTCGACCGGATGTTACGCCGGTTACACGCCCCGCGCGCCCGGTACGGCCGGAAGCGTGCTGGGACTCGGCCTGGTCTGGGCCTTGTCCGGTCCGCTTGGACTGACGCTTCCCTATTACCTGCTGGCTACGGCCGCTCTGTTCCTCCTCGGGATCTGGGTATCGGGCAGGGCGGAACCGCTGTTCGGCCACGACGGACCGGAGATCGTGATCGACGAGATCACCGGGGTCCTGATCGTCTTTTCCGGGATGCCCTTCGACGTCATAACGGTCGTTGCCGGCTTCATCCTGTTTCGCGTCCTGGACATATGGAAACCCTTCCCCTGCGACCGGATGCAGCGTCTTTCCGGCGGCCTGGGGGTCATGATGGACGACGTCGTCGCCGCGGTCTACACCTGGCTCCTGTTACTGCTCACGGGATGGCTTCTGTCATGAAATCCGCCGCAATCATCACGATCGGCGATGAACTGCTCTACGGTTCCGTCATCGATACCAATGCCGCCTATATCGGCCAGCGCATGACGGCAGCCGGTATCGAACCGGTATGTTCCATGACCGTGGGCGACGAGGGTTCCCGTATCGGCCGGGCCCTCGATGTTCTGTGCCGGCAGGCGGACGTGGTGCTCGTCACGGGCGGACTCGGACCGACCCATGACGACGTGACCAAGACCGTCATCGCGGAGGCGATCGGACAGGACCTGGTCTTTCATCCCGATATACTGGACACGGTGGAAGCCATGTTCACCCAGCGGGGCATGGACATGCCGGAATCGAACCGCATCCAGGCCTATATGCCCAGACACGCCGAGGTGCTCGACAATCCCGTCGGCACGGCGCCCGGTTTCCTGGTGCGCCACCACGGTGCGGCCGTCTTCGTCATGCCGGGCGTGCCCCGCGAGATGAAGAAGATGCTGAACGAACAGGTCCTGCCCCGGCTGAAGGTCCAAGGCGCGGGCCGGGTCATCCTCCACCGGTGGATCCGCACGACGGGGATCGGCGAATCGAGTCTTTCCCAGATCATCGGCCGTGTCATCGAGGAGGCGGAGGACGTCAAGATCGCCTCCCTGCCCCAGGAAACCGGCGTCAACCTGCGTCTCACGGCCGAGGGAGGCAGCGAGGAGGAAGCCCGGCGGCGCATCGAGGCCGTCGAATCCAGGATGGTCGCCCGGGCCGGCGAACATATCTACGGCATGGACGACGACACCCTCGAAGAAGTGGTCGGGCGCCTGCTCCGGGAAGCGGGTGCCACGGTGGCGGTCGCCGAATCCTGCACCGGCGGCCTCGTGGCCTCCCGCATGACCGATGTGCCGGGCAGTTCCGACTACTT
>JAPOYX010000021.1:0-2221 GCA_026706345.1 Gemmatimonadota bacterium
CCAGGATGCATTGGGATGGTTGTGGGGCTGAAAGTAGCCGCCCGCGGAAGTGATGTGGAACCAGCTATGAAACCTGATCTGCTCCATCCGCACCGCTTCGGGTTTCGTTTCCTGCACGACCGCCAGAAAAGCCTGCAGGTGTGCCAGCAGAGTGGCCCTCAGGGCGGCGATTGCGTCGTTCTTGGGGCTGTCCAGAAAGTCGAATCGGCTTTCGAATACGCCGGGATGCCGACCCTGGGGCGGCTGGGGATGCCGGTGGGATTCGTTCTGCCGGCCGAGAATGGCCTTCTTTACGGAAAGCAGCAGCCTGTCGTCATCCAGATTGGCGTGGTAAATCGGCGTTGCGAACAGTTTTCGGATCATAAAAAAACCCGGGCCATTGGCCCGGGTTTATACAACACGTCAACGATCAAAAGAAATTGTACTGCAGGCGGGCAAAGTACCTGCGGCCAGCCAGATCGTAGATTTCGCCGACTATCGAGTCGTCGTACCCGCTAATGCTGTCGATTACCGGTTTCTCGTCTGTGAAGTTTTGAACGCCAACGATCAGATCCACGTTCCACGGGGAGCGATACTCGACCGTGACGTCATGACTCATGTAGGAATCGTAGTCCTCGATTTCGCCATCGCCATGCTCGCCGATATAGTTCATTCCGTAGTTGACGGTAAACGCGTCCCTGGTAAGGCGTACTGTCGCACTTACGCGATCATCCGGGTAGCCGGCTTCGGTAATGAAGTCGATCACGCTATCGTCCGCGGAATTCTGGACATCGTAGGTCAGGAAACGGGACCACTCCAATTGCGCATTGACGGTTCCGATCGCGAAGTCCTGGTTGTACTGAGCACGAACGTCCAGACCGCGTATGTCTCTTGCCGCGGCGTTGGTGATGACGTTGGTGATTGAAACCAGCCGGCCGAGCCCGCCTGCGGGACCGGGTGCGCCGCGCACGACCTCGGTGCCCGGAGGCACGTTGCCTTCTGCCGCAAACCGTACGAGTTGACCCAACCTGAGTGAAGTCGCGCGGTCCGTGGTGTCAACCTCGAAGTAGTCGACACTTGCGGACAGGCCTTCCATGAAAGGTGGCGTGACAACGGCGCCGATGTTGAAAGCCTTGGAGTTTTCAGCCTGCAGGTCCGGGTTGCCTCCCGTGAAATTCTCGATCTGGAATGTCGGACAATCGGCCGGGGCGACGCCTTGGGACTCGCACTGGGGAAAGTCCGTAACATCGTTGAACGATTGCGAGAGCTTCGAGTACAGGTCGGTCAGGTTCGGTGCCTTGAAACCCTCGTTGTACGAGGCTCTCAGCACCAGCCAGTTCGCGACGGACGGATTGAAGCGGACATGGGTCGATGGCGTCACGGCGGAACCGAAATCGTTGTAGTCGTCCCAACGCAGTGCCCCTCCGATCTCCAGCCCCTCTATGATGGGCACCAGCAACTCGCCGTATGCGGCCTTGCGGGAGCGGTCGCCGGCGGCGGAATTGCCCGCGGAGCCGATAATGTTGCCGGCCTCGCGCTGCGCGTCGTAGTTGTCGTTGTAGTCTTCGTCGGCCCACTCCCCGCCAACCGCCCATCCCACCGGACCGGCCGGAAGGTCGAAGGCGAAGCCGGAGAAGCTCACGCCAACCTGGTTGAACTTGGTGTCGAGATCCCTGGTCAGGGTGGCGGAACTGGCGAGAACCGCATCGGCATTTGCCGGGGACAGAGGGTCGAGCACGTCATAGGCGCCCGTCGCAACGAGATCTTCCAGAATGCTCTGTACGATATAGGTGTTCCCCGTTGCCGTCGCACTGTAGTAGTAGTGCCGCGCGAATGCATCGAACGTGATCCTGCCGTCGGCCAGTTCGCCCTCGAGGCCGACCACGATATCGAACTCGTCCCGCTTGGAGTTGTCGTCGCGGGGCCCGTGTGCCACGAACCGGTGGAATGCCAGGAATGGCGCACCATTGGCGCCGGCAACCGGCGTCAGCCCGTTCTCGATCCTGGCGGGCTCGTTTACGGCAAAGAACCCCACAGCAGGGGCGTAGCGACCGAAGCTGTTGATGCGCGAGTACCGGTTCTCGGCGTAGACGTTGATATCGTCCGTGAGTTGATAGCTCGCATCCACAAAGGTGCTATAGCGTTCTACGGAACCCGTCTGTGCCGAAATATCGGCATAGCCGAAGCCGCAACCCTCGCCGGGTATGCCGAAGGGCGTATGGAAGATGCCGGCATAGACGGA
>JAPOYX010000021.1:2231-2600 GCA_026706345.1 Gemmatimonadota bacterium
CTCCGATCGGATATGCGGTTGAGAAATTGCCGGGAAAGCCCGTGTTGCCGCCTACGCTGACGCCCACGGTGTCGCCGAACGAGTCTCCGTTGATTTGCACGGCGCTGTAGTCGCGGTCGCCGTCGAATATGGCTTTTCTCTCGAAAAATTCGAAACTTGCAATGATCTTGCCGCGGTCGCCCGCAGCGCCGAATAGGGCCTTGACCTGCTCTTCGTCCGCACCTTTCGCCTCGGGACGGGTCATGCCGACCTGAATCTCCGCACCGGTGTAGTCGGCTCGCATGATGAAATTGATGACGCCGCCGATTGCGTCAGCCCCGTAGACCGCCGAGGCGGAATCGGTCAGGATTTCGATTCGCTCGATGGCGT
>JAPOYX010000022.1 GCA_026706345.1 Gemmatimonadota bacterium
CTCTTGGCCAAGTTGCGCGGCTGGTCCACATCGGTCCCGCGATACACGGCCACATGATAGGCCAGGAGTTGGAGCGGAATACTGAGCAGAATCGGCATGACCAGGTGGTTGGTGGTCGGCACCGGGATGATCTCCCAGGCGATTTCTTCGAGCTCGGGCGAGGGAGTGTCGGTCAGGGCGATAATGCGCCCGCCGCGCGCCTCAACCTCTTTCATATTGCTCAGTGTTTTCTCGTATACCGGGTCTTTGGGCAGCAGGACGACAACCGGCATCTGCTCGTCGATCAGGGCAATCGGACCGTGCTTCATCTCCCCGGCCGGATAGCCCTCGGCGTGAATATAGGACAGTTCCTTGAGCTTGAGCGCGCCCTCAAGCGCAATCGGATAGTTGATGCCCCGCCCCAGATACAAGAAGTCACTGGCATGGCCATATTTCTTGGCGATCTTTCCAATCGCTTTGGTTTTCTCCAACGTCGCCTGGACCAGGGCGGGCAGGGTGACGATGTCTTCGATGAGTTTCCGGCCATGGTTGCGGTCGAGGACGCCGCGGCGTTGTCCGAGGTGCAGAGCCAGCAGATAGAGGGCGGTCAACTGCGTCGTAAACGCCTTGGTTGACGCCACGCTGATCTCGGGTCCGGCATGGGTATAGACCACCATGTCGGATTTGCGCGCAATGGACGAATCGACCACATTGCAGACGGCCAGCGTGCTGGCACCCTTGTTTTTACCCCCTTCGAGCGCGGCCAGCGTATCCGCGGTCTCGCCCGACTGAGAAACCGCCAGAACCAGGCTGTCCGCGTCGAGCGGCGTGGGGCGATAGCGGAATTCACTGCCGTAATCGACCTCGGTCGGCAGTCCGGCCAGTTCCTCCAAAAGGAATTTGCCAACCAGACAGGCGTGCCAGGCCGTGCCGCACGCAACCAGGGTCGCCCGCTTGACCGCATCGAGCGCGGGTAGCCGGTCCGCGAGCTCGCCCAGCGCAATCTCGCCGGATTCCTCCAGGATACGGCTGCGCATGGTATCGATAATGGCCTGGGGCTGTTCATGGATTTCCTTCAGCAAAAAATGCTTATAACCGCTCTTCTGGGCCGTAATCGGGTCCCAGGTAATATGGCGCGGCTCGCGCTCAACCGGCCGACCGGAGAAGTCCGAGATCGCGACGCCCCGACGACTCACCTCGGCCATCTCGCCGTCATCCAGGAAGAGCACCCGGCGGGTGTAATCGAGCAGGGCGGGAATATCGGAGGCCACAAAACTCTCCTCCTCCCCGAGTCCGATGACAATGGGCGTGGCGTTTTTGGCCGTCAGGAGTGTTTCCGGGTCCCGCTCGCTCAGGGCAACCAGGGCGAACGAACCGGAAAGATGCCGCAGGGCGGCCCGGGTCGCTTCACGGAACGAGTGTCCCTCTTGCAGGTATTGATCGATCAGGTGGGCAATGACCTCGGTATCCGTCTCAGAGCTGAACGTCCGCCCTTTGCCCATGAGTTCGTGGCGCAGTTCAAGATAGTTCTCGATAATGCCGTTGTGGATGACCACCACGTCGCCGGCGCGGTGCGGGTGGGCGTTCTCCTCGGACGGCGGCCCGTGGGTCGCCCAACGGGTGTGACCGATACCGACCGAACCGGGCAGGGGTTCGGCCTGTAAGAGTTGGTCAAGCTGGGCGAGCTTGCCGACCGCTCGCCGGATGGCAATACGGCCGTTCGTGAATGCGGCGATCCCCGCGGAGTCGTAGCCGCGGTACTCAAGCCGCTTGAGTCCCTGGAATAGGAGCGGGGCCGCCTCGCGGTGCCCAACATATCCCATAATGCCGCACATGGTTGAGTCCTTTGGGTTTGTTGGGCCAATGGAGGCCTTTGGGTCGGGGAGGCTGAGGTTATGCCCTGGTCTTTCGTCTCTGCGGAACCTTCGGGGCTTTCCGATTGCTTAGTAGTATTCCGAAGGAGGTAGGTGATGAGGCCGCTCGTTAACCGTGCTACGGACTCTGCTTGACCGTAAATCTTTTGAAAGCTGACCTTGTTCGTATAGTTCTGGTCAAGAGCAACGTAGAGGAGGCTCTGTACCTCGGCGCACGAGCCTTTACTGATAAAGAGAAACTGCGCAAATTCTCTATCGGTTCGACGCGAAAAGCCCTCAGCGATATTCGACATAACGGACACGGCCGCGGCGGTAATTTGGTCGCGGAAACGGTAGTCCCTCCCTGTGTCCTGCGCTTGCCCGGTCATATCGTAGACCTGAGACACCAAGACCCGCGCCGCCTTCCACGCCTCCAAGTCCTCAAACCGCTCTATTTTCATAACCGACCCAACGACTCAACGACTCAATGACTCAACCGACTCAATCGACCTTCTTGTTTCTTTCCTTGTCGCGTTTGGCTGCGGTCCAGCCTTCTCGTATTTCTTCCTGACGCCGGTTAAAGACCAGGGCGCCCGCGGGCACATCCTGCCGGACCGTGGTGGCGGTGGCAACATACGCGTCGTCGTGG
>JAPOYX010000023.1:0-37245 GCA_026706345.1 Gemmatimonadota bacterium
GAACTCCAGGAACTCATGGTCGAACTGGCACTGGTTGACCGCGAGTTGGAGGAGACATACGCCCTGCACGACCTGCGCCTGGCGCGGCTGGTTACTCATGTTGATCAGGATGACGCAACGTCGATTGAACGATTCAGAAACCTGGGATTCCGCATTGAAAAGAACATGCATCCGCTATATGGAGGTTACGTGGCTATCCTGGACACGTAGGATTCCGCATGCTCTCCTATGTTTGTTCAACTTTCGGTCTACCGATCACCTTCGGCTTCAGTTG
Organism: Gemmatimonadota bacterium; assembly: GCA_026706345.1. Lineage (NCBI taxonomy): Bacteria > Pseudomonadati > Gemmatimonadota > Gemmatimonadota bacterium. Next base: position 275 of record JAPOYX010000023.1, read on the forward strand.
CCCGTCTGATCGGATCCGCTGATTATCTGCAGGCGATCGTAAACCCTTCGTTCACATCCACCATGAAAATCAAAACCATCGAAATCGACCAGGCGTCCGTCCTGACGGATTTCTACAATGAGCAATTCGCGGACATGCCGTACTGCTATCCGGTAACGCCGGATGAATTCGAAACCGGCGTCCTGTGGCATGAGGAACAGGACGGCGAGCCGTACGAGGACCTGTCGGACGAGTCGTTCCTGGTGGTGGAAGACGACGACGGCGCCATTGCGGGTTTCGCCCACGTGGCCATCTGCCGCAGGGGCGAGGAGGATTACCGCATCGGCCTCCATCCGGTCGAAGAGTTGTTGAAGGACTGCATCGGCCTCATCCGGTTCTTTCACTACCGGGCCGGTGCGAGACCGGCGGGCCAGGCGCTCCTGGAAGCGGCGGAAGCACACTTGCGTAGCTTCGGCATAGACCAGATTCGCGCTTTCAGTTACTTCGGATACCGCTTCTACCGCTTCTGTCACGCTTTCCAATCAGACAGGATGGGCCACGTGGGCGCCCTGCTCAGCATGAACGACTACCGCATAACCCGGGGGATTATCCTCCTCGAACTTCCCGATTTCACCGTACCCGATCCGGTCTTGCCGGACGCTGAAGTTACGACGCGCTTCGACGTCAAGCCCGGACGGGGGAGGCTGCCCAACATGGAGTTCCAGCTCTTCCGCGGAGATCAGTGCATTGGACACGGATTCGCGCAGTCGCTGGGAGACTTCTGCCGGTCGCCCCTGGCCCAGGAAACCTTCTACATTCCCTGGTTCTCCATCGAAGGCAGTCCGGTGGGAGGACGTGTCAGCGAGGGGGACCAGGGGAAGGGGTTCGGACGGTACATGATGGAGGTCCTGCTGCGGGAGATGCGCTGGCTCGGATACCGCCACGCCACCACCCAGGCGAACACGGGCAGCCCCCGGCCCATTCTCCTGTACACGAACATGGGGTACCGCGTCGTAGACACCAACTACCAGTATTTCAAGGACCTTGAGAGGGAGATCCCGCTGGAGGTGTTTAAAGAGGTCGGGTTTTAGCGGTAGTGCCGAAGCGAATGAGTTCACATGCCAACGAGTATCTCCTCCTCGTGAATCATGGAGAGCGTTGTATCATTGCCTTTACGAGTCGTACAACTCTCAGTTGATTACACTACCTATTTAGGATGTATTCCCTTATATAAATAAAGGAAATACATCAAGATAACTTGGTCGGATGGAAATATCCGAATAACAACAACCGAACATGAAGTTGGAAAACCACCAGGCCAACACTACTGTACAGCGCGTTGTACATGATAAAATCGTGACAGTAGCACGGGGGCAATGGCATGATTCCGATACACTCGAGTAAACCTGTAAGGCGCTCATGGTCACGGTAGCTTATAAGCTTCTGTCTCGCGACGCTGAGTCGCGCCTTGTAATTACCGAGACGAGCCGACCGTGGAGTTCGATGGCGATAGCGCGCTGTTCCAACTGGTATACGAAGCACAGTGAATCTGTCTGGCACATGTCTTGATCCCGTGCTTGCCGTGCACAACTAGATAGTCGAGTCATTGCCGCATCAGACTACTGCCGTATACGTATCATTACTGCTCATTCAGCCCCTTCGCTTCCTGCTGCCCAACGATCTCGGCGCCGGAAAGAACATGATGACGGGGCTCCTCATCAAAGGAGTCGATCACCCGAGGCGATCTTCAGCGCTGCCTAGTCGTCTGCCTAAGTAGTTTTGCGGAGCAGTGGTAGGACGAACTGAACCGAAGATTCCAACTGCCGTGCGAGAATTAGAAGTTACAGAAACTCCCCAAGGCGAAAACACCCAATATCGCGGGTATGGCACAAGCCGGTATCTTAGAAGCGAAGTCTGGCCATATTCGCCTGCGCCAACCAGAGGAACTGCCGGAGGACTGGAATTCTAACCTCGACACTCGGCTGACCGCCTGGAAGATGGTCCATTACTTAGTGCGTGTGTTGGAGTCAAGCAGCAAGAGTGCCGCGGCCGAGTTAACCGTCGTACTTGGTGTCAGAACCGAACTCGCATGCGAGTTGTGTTGTCGATTTTACACACCGTGTGAACTCAAGAAATAGCCAGCCAAGGCACAGTCTTACAACGACTTGGTGCAGAGCTGGCTGGAGATCAACTACTTGTTGCGAGAGGAACAGAAGTTCGACGCGGAACAAACTACCCTATTCGTCGGTGAGGCAAATTGAAAACTGGCCGCTTACGGTCCACAGGAGTAACGAAATGGAGATTACGAACAACAGTCCTGCGCATTTCCAAACCAATGCGGTCGGTGCAGTGTTCCACCGTTGTGCGCTTCAAGTCAACCCGCACCACTACAGTGAGACCTATCGGGGACAGGCAGAACCTGGTGATGCTGCCACGCATGCAGAGGACATTGTTAAGAAAGCTCTGGCGCAACGAGTCTCAGTACTGGCGATAACAGATCACAACGATGTGGGCAGTGTGCCGGCGTTTCGGGCAGCGGCAGCAGAGCGTGGTGTGTATATCTTTCCCGGCTTCGAGTTGTCGTCGAAAGAGGGTGTGCATGTCCTCTGTATCTATCCCCCGGACTCCCATCAGGATCAGCTCGGACGTTACCTTGGCGAGTTCGGCATCACCAATACGAAGCGGTCGTCGGATCTCTCGTCGATGAACTTTGTGGACATCCTTACGAAAGTGCGAGAACAGGGCGGAGTGACCATCGCCGCACATGTGACCAGTGACCAAGGAGGAATGCTTAAGGTCCTGAGTGGGCAGGCCCGGATTCACGCGTGGAGAAACGAACATCTCCTTGCGATCCAGATTCCGGGTTCGGTGGACGATCTACCGCAGGACCTGCGCCAGATCGTCGTAAACAAGAACCCGGACTACCGTCGAAACGATGCTGCCGAGGAGAAACTTGCCGTCGCGGCAATCAACGCCAAGGACATCGTCAGACCGGAAGATCTTGAAGACCACTCCGCAACATGCTGGATTAAAATGTCGGAAGTGAGCATCGAGGGTTTGCGGCAAGCCTTCCTCGACCCGGGCTCACGCATTCGGATCAATCCTAAGGAGGGGAAACTGGAACCTGAGGAACACGCCGAATTGCTTTCTCTGGCCTGGGAAGGAGGATTCCTGGACGGTGCGAATTTGGGCTTCAACCCTAATCTGAATGTACTCGTAGGCGGACGCGGCACAGGTAAATCCACGATAGTCGAGAGCATCCGAGCTGTCCTCGGGCTGGATGCCGTCGGCGATGAAGCGAACAAAGCCCACGAAGGAATCGTCCGATACGTGTTGCGAAACGGGACAAAGATTACACTGCGGGTCCGCACCTACAGACCGGCGGTTCGAGACTACTGTATCGAACGAACAATTCCCAACCCTCCTCTCGTCAAGGACGATAAGGGCGAGGTGTCCAACTTGTCACCAGCGGATATCTTGCCACGCATTGAGGTTTTTGGACAGCACGAGATATCAGAGTTGGCTAAAAGCCGTGAAAAACTCACACGTCTACTCGACCGGTTCATGGAACACGACGACGCTACACCTCGTCGCAGTGCCGACGTACGGCGCGAACTAGAAAAAAACAGGCGGAGTATCATTGAGACGCAGGCTGAACTGAAACAAATCGAGGAGCGCCTAGCAGCGCTACCGGGACTTGAAGAGACGCTTGTACAGTTTAAGGAAGCCGGACTAGAGGATCGCCTGAAGGAACAGAGTCTACTAGTGCGCGAAGAACAGATTTTTGTGTCTATACCAGATCGTCTTGCAACTTATCACGAATGCCTGGAGAATCTGAAGCGCGAACTCCCCGTCGACCGAACTTTCCTCTCTACCAAAGCGCTCGAGGATCTACCGACGAGAGAGATTCTGGTTCGTTTGAATGGCGTGTTCGAACATCTCGATGCGGAAATCGCAGCCGTAGTCCAATCGCTGGAATCTGCTTTGCAACGCGCCGAGCGAGGTGTGAATGACGTACGCTCCGAGTGGAATTCTCGCAAGCAGGAGGTGCAAGCAGCTTACGAAAAGATCCTACGCGAACTGCAGAAGTCGCATGTCGATGGTGAGGAGTTTATCCGCTTACGTCGTCAGATAGAAGGTTTGCGCCCATTGCGCGAAAGCCAGACATCACTTCGGCGCATGGAGAAAGAGCAGTCCGACCGACGGCGGAAACTGCTCGCCGAGTGGGAGGACTTGAAGGGCAAGGCGTTTCGTCAATTAGATCGCGCGGCAAAGAAGGTCAACCGGCAGTTGGAGGGTCGCGTACTGGTCGAAGTGACGGCTGCAGGCGATCGAGAGCCTTTGTTCGAAATCTTGCGTGACGACATCGGTGGCCGACTTTCCGAGGCAATAAATGCCTTGGACGAATTGCACGACCTGTCGCTCACACAGTTCGTGAACGTCTGCCGAGAAGGAGTGGAGGCCGTAGAGGATACATACGACAACATCCCGCATGCGCAAGCCGAACGTCTGGCACAGGCGGACGTAGGGTTATTGATGCGCATCGAAGAACTGGATTTGCCAACAACCACGGTGATCCGACTTAATACTGCACAACAGGGTGAGGCACCATCATGGCAGACACTTGAGGAACTTTCCACTGGCCAGAAGGCGACAGCGGTACTTTTGTTACTGTTGCTCGAATCCGACACACCTTTGGTCGTCGATCAGCCGGAAGATGACCTCGATAATCGCTTTATCACCGAGGGGGTCGTACCGCGCATGCGCGCGGAGAAACAACAGCGTCAGTTCGTTTTCTCCACGCACAATGCCAACATTCCAGTGTTGGGCGATGCCGAACTTATTGTTGGACTCACAGCCTCAGGTGAAGCCGAAGGAGGTCACGCACGAATAGCGCCGGAACATGTCGGTTCCATTGACCATCGGAAGGTGTGCGAACTAATTGAGAAAATACTGGAAGGTGGTAAGGACGCTTTCGAGCGGCGGCGTCGGAAATACGGATTCTGAACAGATGCGAGAGGGTACGAAATGAATCTAACCGAACTGGCCGAGTTGATTCACAACGATGAGAATTCCGGTGTTGAATTCAAGCGTGACGACATTACACCACAGAAATTGGCCAAGGAGATGGCCGCGCTACTCAACTTTGAGGGCGGTCATATCTTGCTGGGGGTAGAGAAGGACAAAAGCGTGTCGGGTTTGACTAGAGAGCGTGATAAAGCCGAGGAGTGGGTAATGGAGGTAGCACGTGTGCATCTTCGCCCTGCGGCTATTCCGTTTTGGGAAACACTCGACTGGGGAGACGGAAAAACCGTGGGTATTGTGTCCCTTCCAGTTGACGCACCCGACAAGCCATATAAGTACAGACGAGGCTCGGCGTGGGTCACCCAGATACGTGTTGGTACAAATTCGCGTGTTGCGACCGATGAAGAAGAGGCACGCCTGTACATGCAGTCGGGACGTCTGCAGTACGATCGAAAACCGATCCCCGGGGCCAGCCTAGATGATTTCGACATGCGTCGGTTGCTGAACTACTTTCGGGATGTACGCCGTCAATCTTTTCCCCAAGCGGATGACTACGAAGGCTGGACTCGTCCGCTCGTTAATACCGAATTCATGTACGAACACAACGGACGACCGATACCCAGTGCGGGCGGACTACTGCTGTTCGGTGTACGACCCAAGAAATACCTACCTCAGGCCGGGATCAGCGCTGTTGCCTATTCGGGTATCGAAAAAGACTACGATGCCAAGGAGCGAGCAACGCTGACAGGTGCGGTAGTTTCTCTTTTTCCCGCCACGCATGCCGAAACAGTGCCGGACTATTCGGACTTACCAACAACATTCACTGAGGCTGGTAATGTCGTAGAGGTAGGTGTTATTGATCAGGCGATGGACTTTGTCCGCCGCAATACCACGATCGAATCCTCAATCCACAGCGGAGGACAACGCTTAGAGCGCTGGGACTATCCAATCGAAGCCATCCGAGAGGCTATCGTTAATGCCATCGCTCATCGAGACTACACCATCGGCGTGATGGACATCGAACTATCGATTTACTCGGACCGATTGGAGGTTATTTCTCCTGGACGTTTGCCAAACACGGTCACCGTTGATAAGATGCGTGCAGGTTATCGAGCTTCGCGAAACGAGCTTATCAAAGAGGTTCTGCGCGACTACCGGTACGTAGAGGCCACAGGTTTAGGCGTACCACGCAAGATAATTGCTGGGATGCGGGCACACAACAACACCGAGCCGGATCTTATCGAGGAAGATAGCCGGTTTATCGTGCGCTTGTGGAAACATCGCCACGAAGCCATTGTGGCCGATCATTTTGAAGGAGAGACCTATAGTGGCCATCACCAATCATAAACGGGTCGGCAAAGCTCTGTACTTGAACTTAAACAATTACGATGTGTTTTCAATGTCAAACCATTCCTAATAAAGACGAGGTAAAGGGATTTAAACATTCCCAAGATGGGGTTTGTACACATTCATAGTAAAGCAACACGTGGCGGTGAAGATCAGCGCCTTCCGTTCACCTACCAGATGTGACCAGCTTCTTCGCCCTGTCGACGATATTTGCCGCGGTGAAGCCCAGGTTCTCGAACGCGACGTCACCGGGTGCCGAGGCACCGAAGCGTTCCAGGCCGATGACGTCGCCTCGCGGACCCACGTACCGCTCCCAGCCCAGTGTGACGCCGGGTTCCACGGCTAGGCGCGTGGAGACCGACGCCGGGAGCACGGACTCCCGGTATTCCTCGGTCTGCGCTTCGAACAACTCCCAACTCGGCATGCTCACGACACGCGCCGCCAGGCCTTCGTCGGCCAGCGCGTCCCGGGCTTCGAGGGCCAGACAGACCTCGGACCCGGAGGCGATGAGGATCACGTCCGGCCGTCCGTCGGGATCGGCCAGCACGTAGGCGCCCCGGTGCAGGCCGTCGGCGGGCGCGAGTCCCGCCCGGTCCAGCACGGGGAGTTTCTGGCGGGTCAACAGCAGTGCGACCGGGCCGTCCTTTCCGCGCAGCGTGGCCACCCACGCCTCCGCCGTCTCGGCGGCGTCGGCCGGCCGGATGAGGGTCAGATTGGGGATCGCCCGCAACGCCATGTAATGCTCGATGGGCTGGTGGGTCGGACCGTCCTCACCCAGTCCCACGCTGTCGTGGGTGAAGACGTAGACCGGCGCGATGCCCATCAGGGCCGCGAGACGGATGGCGGGACGCATGTAGTCCGAGAAAACGAGGAAGGTGCCGGAGTAGGGACGCAGCCCGCCGTGGAGCGCCATCCCGTTCAGAGCGGCGGCCATGGCGTGTTCACGCACGCCGAAGTGCAGGTTGCGGCCTTCGTAATTGCCTGCGGCATAGTTCGTTTCGGCCTCCACCATGGTGTTGTTGGACCCGGCCAGGTCCGCCGACCCGCCCAGCAAGCCGGGGACGCGTTGGGACAGGGCGTTGATGGTCACACCCGAGGCCTGCCGCGTAGCCATGGGGGCCTGGTCGGAGGAGAAGGACGGCAGGTTCTCGTCCCAGCCGGCCGGCAGTTCGCCGTCCATGGCCTGTTGCCAGGACTCCGCCAGGTCCGGGAAGGCGGCCGCGTAGGCATCAAAGGCCTGGCGCCACGCCAGTTCCCATCCCTTGCCGTACAGGACCATCTGCTGGAAATAGGCACGTACGTCGTCGGGTACCAGAAACTTCGGCTCCAGAGGCCAGCCGAGGTTCTGCTTGGTCAGTTCCACCTCTTCCTCACCCAGGGGTTCGCCGTGAGCTTTCGACGTACCCGCCTTGTTGGGACTGCCGTATCCGATGACCGTGCGGCACAGGATGATCGAGGGCCGGTCCGTCTCCTGCCGCGCCAGCTCCAGCGCCGCTTCGACCCGGGCGAGGTCGTTGCCGTCCATTACCCGCTGTACGTGCCATCCGTAGGCGTCGAACCGCAGGCCCGTGTTTTCGGAGAAAGCCAAGTGCATATCGCTATCTATCGTGACTTGGTTGTCCAAATAGAGGACGATCAGCCGGCCGAGTCCAAGGTGACCGGCCAGAGAGCAGGCCTCGGAGGCGACGCCCTCCATCATGTCGCCGTCGCTGGCGATCACGTAGGTGTGGTGGTTGACGATCTCGTGGCCGGCGCGGTTGTACCGGGCCGCCAGGTGGGCCTCGGCCATGGCCATGCCCACCGCCGTGGCGATGCCCTGGCCCAGGGGCCCCGTGGTCGTCTCCACGCCGGGCGTATCGCCGTACTCCGGGTGGCCGGGCGTCTGGCTCTCCCACTGCCGGAAGTTCCTGATCTCTTCGAGGGGCAGGTCGTACCCCGTGAGGTGGAGCATGGCGTAGAGGAGCATGGACCCGTGTCCGCCGGAAAGCACGAAGCGGTCCCGGTTCGCCCAGTCCGGATTCGTCGGGTTGTACCGCATGAGGCGCGTCCACAGCACGTAGGCGATGGGCGCCGCTTCCATGGGCAGTCCGGGATGGCCGCTGTTGGCCTGCTGCACGGCATCGACGGCCAGCATGCGTATGGTGTTGATACAGCGTTGCTCGAGATCGTTCACTGACACGGTCTGAGTCCTTTTCGGTTCGTTGTTCCGCCAGTACTGTGGTGGCCGGTCCAAATGCCCGTTAAAGATACAACCCGCCTCCTCAACTGTCCATCATCATATCGTACAGGTCCTGTTGCCGGTGCATGGCTTCGCGATAGCGGTCCCGGTTCGCCGGATCCGGCTCGTAGGTCTTCCCCATCGGAGCGTCTGCGGCGGACAGGTCTTCCAGCGCACCCGAAGCCTCCAGCGCCAGCAGCGCGGCGCCTCGGCTCGAGGCCTCGGTCACGGCCGAGGCGGTGATGGGGCGCTCCAGTACGTCGGCCAGCATCTGCATCCAGACGGGCGACTGGAGGAGGCCGGCGCCCGATGCGACGATCTCGCCGGAATCCCCGGTGATTGCCCGAAGCCGGCCGTAGATGTCCGCGAAACAATAGGCGGTGGCCTCCAGGCCGGCGCGCATGACGTCCAGGGGCGTGGTATGCAGCGTCATGCCGGTAATGGACGCCCTTGCGGAGTCGTGCCAGCCCGGGCTGCGCTCGCCCGCCCAGAAGGGCAGCACCGTGAGGCCGTGGCCGGCCGGCGCCATCCGGGAGAGGGCTTTCTCGACGCCTTGTTCGTCGCCGAGCCTCAGCGTGTCGCGCATCCAGCCGTAGACGTTCCCGCCGTTGCTCAGGGCGCCGCCCATCAGGATCCTCCGGCGGTCCGACCGGTAGCACCACAGGCCTTCGGGGATCGTGAACGCATCGGCGCGCTTCATGACCCGCATGGCGCCGGAAGTGCCCACCATCAGGGCGATGCGGTCCTCGTCCACGCAGCCGCTTCCGATGTTGTTGCAGGCCCCGTCGCCGATGGCGGGATACCAGGCCGCGCCGGCCAGGACCGGCCAGCGGGCCACGTATTCTTCCTTCGGACCCCGGACCGGTTCATCCACGTCACTGACGGCGGTAAGTTGCGTCCGTTCCACCGGAAGGGTCGCGAGCGTCTCTTCGTCCCAGTCGCACCGGTGCGCGTTGAACAGTCCGGTGCCGGATGCCATGGAGATGCTGCAGGCCGGCGCGCCGAACCACTTCAGGAAGAGATACTCCCCGATGGACATCCACCGTTCCACACGGGCGAAGCGATCGGGATCGTTCCGGGCGAACCAGCAGATCTTGGCAGGCAGATAGGACGCGTGTAGCACACATCCGGTGCGTTTGTGGGTCGAGGCCGCGTCGAGACGCCTGCCCAGTTCGGCGATGACCGTCCCCGGCCGTGTATCCGCCCAGCTGATGAGCGGGGTCACGGCACGGTCTCTCTCCACGCCGATCACGTTGTGCCAGAAGGTGGTCATGGCCACGCCGTCAATGCCGGGATGGCCGCCCGCGGCGCAGAACGCGTCTAGGACCGACTCCACCTCAGCCGCCAGGCGGTTCGCGTCGATATAGACCCCGCCATCAGGTGTTGTCTCCATGTCGTAGGCTTTTTGAAAGGCGGGGGAGGCGATCCGGGCGGCCCGGTCGAACAGGATCGCCCGTACGGACGACGTGCCGATGTCGATGGCCAGTACGCAGGGAGGCTCAATCGTGTCGCGGGGCATGGAAGATGCCTGGCGGTCGGGTCAATGAGAAAACCGCGTCCTGGTGCTGTCAGGATACATCCAAGAACAACGGGCGCGGATAAAGGCGTCGGGAACGGCTGCAGGCGGTATTATATCGAAGGGCTGTGAGTGTTTCAAGCCAAAAGCGCTGGCCAAGGAAAGGATTGACAGACGGTCTCCGGAAGTCTTTTTTACAAGCGTTCAACGCGTCACTTCTAAAAAGGGAATACTAGCCAGGAGAAGCAGCAGCAGATGTCTTCCAGCCTGAAAGAAGTCGCCCGGGCCATGGTCGCCCCGGACAAGGGGATCCTGGCCGCGGACGAAAGCAGTGGTACGATTCAGGACAGGTTCGCTGGCATTGGGCTGCCGTCGACGAAGGAGAACCGCCGCGCGTACCGGCACATGCTGTTCACCACCGAAGGCATGGAGGAATTCATCAGCGGCGTCATCCTCTACGAAGAGACCCTCCGCCAGAAGGCCCTCGACGAAGCCGAAACGCCGTTCCCGGAACTGCTGTCCGGCAAAGGCGTAATTCCCGGAATCAAGGTGGATACCGGCATCCATGATCTGGCGGGGTTTCCCGGAGAAAAGATTACCGAGGGACTGGACGGCCTGCGCGGGCGCCTGAAAAGATACGGGAAACTGGGTGCCGCCTTTGCCAAGTGGCGGGCGGTCATTACCGTGGGGCAGGGCATTCCCACGGATGTCTGTATCGACGCCAACGCCCACGCCTTGGCCCGGTACGCCGCCCTGTGCCAGGAATGCGACATCGTACCGATCGTGGAGCCCGAAGTGCTGATGGACGGCGACCACTCCATCTACCGGTGCGATGAGGTTACCGGCGTCGCCCTTCGGCGCGTTTTCGAGGCGCTGGCCGAGCACGGGGTCATGCTGGAAGGGATCGTACTGAAGCCCAGCATGGTCATCTCGGGCTCGGAATGCCCCGAACAGGTTTCTGTCGAAGAAGTGGCGCGTCGCACGGTGAACAATTTCCTGCGCAACGTGCCGCGCGAAGTGCCCGGTGTCGCCTTTCTCTCGGGCGGGCAGTCCTCGGAGATCGCCACGGCGCACCTGAATGCCATGAACGCGCTGTTCAGCGAACTCCCGTGGGAACTCAGCTTCTCCTACGGACGCGCCCTGCAGGCCGCTCCGCTACAGGCCTGGGGTGGCGATCCGGCCAATTTCGAGTCAGGACAGCAGGCCTTTTACCACCGTGCCATGTGCAACAGCGCCGCCCGGACCGGCCAGTACAGCAGCGACATGGAAACCGCGGCATAGTTAGCGGCGACATGGAAACCGCGGCATAGTTAGCGGCGGCGGTGCCTGTTTCGGTGCAGGTACGCGTCACGATACCCGTTTCCCGACAGCGCTGCCCTCCGGGGACCTCGGCCGGACATGATGTCCAGACCATCTTATTCCGACATCGTAGCAAACCTGCCTTCCGTGACCCCCTTCGTGGGTCCCGAGACCATCGAACGACAGCAGGGAAGAACGTTCCGGGTACGCATCGGCGCCAATGAAAGCGCCTTCGGCGTATCACCCCGTGCCGCGGCGGCCATGAGCGAGGCCGCGAGGGGCGTCGCCTGGTACTGCGACCCGGAAGGCTATGAGCTGCGGGCGGAACTGGCCGGGATGCACGGCGTGGACATCGAGAACGTGACGCTCGGCGCGGGGATCGACGACCTGCTGGGGCTGATTGTCCGCATGTACATGGATCCCGGCGACACGGTCGCCGCGTCCCTCGGTTGCTATCCCACCTTCGTCTATCACGTAGACGGTTTCGGCGGCAAACTGGAGACCGTGCCCTACCGTAATGACCGCAACGATCTGACGGCGCTGACGGACCTGGCCGCGAAACGGAAGGCCGTTATCGTCTACCTGTCCAATCCGGACAACCCCACGGGCTCCTATTACGGCAGCAACGCCATCGGGGATCTCCTGGACCGCGTGCCGCCGGACTGCCTCTTCATTCTCGACGAGGCCTACCTGGACTTCGTACCTCCGGACACCATTCTTCCCGTCGACGTGGACGATCCCCGGCTGGTCCGGGTGCGCACCTTCTCCAAGGCCCACGGGATGGCCGGCGCCCGGGTCGGATACGCCATCGCCCATGAGGACGTCATCCGGACCTTCGACAAGGTCCGCCTGCATTTCGGCGTGAGCCTGGTAGCCCAGGCCGGCGCGCTGGCCTCGCTCCGCGACCCGGAATTCGTCGCGGGTGTGGTGAAAGCCGTGGAGGAAGGTCGTCGGGACTACTACGAACTGACCGCGGAGGCTGGCGTATCGGCCCTGCCCTCCCAGACCAATTTCGTGGCCTTTGATTTCGATACGGGCGAGAGGGCCGGCGCCGTGATGAACACGCTGATCGAACGGGGCGTGTTCCTGAGAAAACCCGCCGCGCCGGGCCTGGACCGCCTCGTCCGGGTTACGGTGGGCACGCCGGAGGACCGGGCTACCTTCTCGGAGCTGTTCCGGGACGTCATGAACGGGATGTAAGCTGCGGGCCTGGGGGAGTCGCGGCCTTGGGGGCCGGGGGCTGGCATCGCAGTACGAGCAAAAGCAGGCAACCACGACGCACACCGGGAGAGGACGCTCCAACTGTGGTCGATCTCGGATTCTTCAAACAAAACGGCTACGTAAATCTCGGACAGCCTTTTTCCGCGGAAGAGCTTAGCCGCTTCATCGAACTGTACGACCGCGACCGATCGGAAACGAATTACTTCTGGCGGCCCATCGCCTTCGACGGGCATCAGAGCGTAAACTGCGAGCCGCTGATTTCCACGCCGGAATTCGACGGGCTGATCCGCCACCCGTCGCTTATCGCCGCCATCGAGACCATCCTCGAAGGACCCAGTTGCCTCGCGGAGGCCTGTCTGCGCCACATGGCGCCGCACGAGGGCGGCCCGGTGGAGGTCTGGCACCGGGACAGCAGGCATATGTCCGACCGGCCTTATCGGTGCGGCTACCTCCACATGATGCTATACCTGTCCGACGTAAGCGAAGACACCCACTGCTTTTCCATATCACCGGAACCCTGCGACGGGCTCATCCTTGAAATCGAGGAACAGGTCCAAGAGCGGGGCAAGGTTCACCTACACGGTCCGGCCGGCACGGTCATACTCTTCAACCTGTCCGTGGTCCACGCCGCCACCGTGCGAAAAACCCCGCACGAACGCAAGTCCGTTCAGGTCTATTACGGCCATCGGGACGGCCCCGTCCTTAGCCAGCACACTACCATCCCCACAGCTCTCTGGCGCGATCACCTCGATCCGGAAGTACGCGGTTTCTACAGCCTGCTGAACAATCGCTCGCGGTTGTTCGCCGAGGCGTTCGGCTAACGGTCCGGATCCGCCCTATTCCAGGGCACTACCGACAGCCATGGACCGAGCTCGTCCCCATAAGCGAAGATGGCCGGCAGACCACCGGTATGGATGAAAAGTACGCGGCCGCCCGCTGCGATCACCCCTGAACGCACATGGTCGATCAGGCCCGCCATCGTCTTGCCCGTGTACACCGGGTCGAGGAGCAATCCCTCCTGCCGGGCCGCCATGGCGATCGCCTCGCGCACCGCGTCGTTGAGCCGGCCATAGCCCGGCGCGAGCACCCCGTCGAATGCCTGGACGTCGTCCCCATCGAACACTTCCGGCCGCTCGATCATCGCCGCCAGTTCCGACGCGACCTGCCTCACCCGCGCCATCTGACTGCCGCCATCGCGCCGCACGCAGATGCCATACACCGGTACCTCCTTGCCCAAGGACCGGAGGCCCACCAGCAGCCCCGCGTGGGTCATCGCGCTGCCCGTGGGACTGACCACGGCGTCGAATTCCAGGTCGAGGTCTCGGGCCTGCGCCAGGATCTCTTCGGCGGCGAGCACGTAGCCGAGCGCGCCGAGCGGCGGATGGAAGGGAGCGAGATGGATCACGTAGGGCCGCCGGCCTTCGTCCGCGAGCGATTGGGCGAGAAGGTCCAGCGACGCGTCCGCCGCGGCCTCGTCCTCACCGACCGGGAAGGTATGCAGCTTCGCGCCGAAGAGCCGGTCGAGCAGCACGTTTCCGGATGCCCGGTAAAGCGCGTCCACGTCGGGCACCCGTTCTTCCAGCTGTACGTGGACTTCCATGCCAAGCTTGCGTCCGGCAGCGGCGGCCACGCGGACGTAGTTCGACTGCACCGCGCTGGTGATCAGCAGGGTGTCGGCGCCCTGGGATCGTGCTTCGCCGAGGGGAAACTCGATCTGGCGGACCTTGTTGCCGCCCATGGCCAAACCCGTGCAGTCGTCGCGCTTGATCCACAGCTCGATGCCTAGGGACGTACCCAGGCGCGGCGCGGACTCCAGCGGCGTAGGCGCGTGGCCGAGCCGGACTCGCGGGAACTTTTCGATGGCTTTGGATAGTGGAGTGGGCATGTTCGCGACTGCTCGATTCCCTTCGGTGGAAGCTCGACATTCGCGCGCCGATCGTTTGACTTCTATACGACAATCGGCTTTCTCGCGAAAAACACAGGAATTGCTTAGGATTTACCCGACATCCCAGGCAGACCGGAGTTCGTGTACGGTCAGCGAGACGATGCGCACGCCGCCGTTATCCGCTCGAAGCGCCAGGCTGTGGTTGGCCGCGGCCGGCAGGAAGCAGAAGGACATGGACAGCTCGCCGTGGTTGCCGAAGATCTCCAGGGAGGTGCGGTCGACCAGGAACTGGAGTTTCACCCGCCCGCTCATGGAACGCAGGTCCGCGCTTCTTCCGAAACAGGACAAACTCTGTGCGGCTGCGTCGTATGCGATGCCGTGGCCTCGCACTTCGACGGCGAACCCCTTCCCCTCGTCAACATCGATCTCCATTCGGACGTCGAAGAGGTCGCCCGTTTCCGCCAGGACGAGCCGGCTTTCCGCCTCGCGCTGGTTCGTCACCGCATAGCTGCTGATCTCCCCGGACTGGTACCGCCTGCGGAACTGTTCGGCCGCCATGCTTGCCAGGTCCCCGGCAGCCCAGTTGCGCGTCCCCGCGTGAAGCAGTTCGACTTCCCTGACGGGTTCCCTGCAGAGCCGGACGCCGTCCGGGAGCGTCCTCAGCGACAGTTCCACCGGGAAGGACATCTGCTGGTTGAAGGGCATGGCTGGGTACCTGCCATCCCGCATCCAGGAGATCTGGATCCGTCTGCCGTCCACCGCCGGGACGTCGCTCCACGTCTGCGCGGCGTAACCGTTGCCGCCCTGCTCCGCCTGGAGAACGTCCGGTTCCGGTGAGAAGGTCCGGCCATCGAAACTACCCAGCAGATAGCCGCCGCTCGCGCCCCAGAATACCCACCGCGTGTTTGAAGGATCGCCGTCCACCGGCAGTTCGAAGAAATCGGGGCACTCGGACACGCCGGGCAGGGTCAGGTCCTGCAGGTGCTTCCACGACTTCAGGTCCGGGGACGAGAACAGGGCATAGTCGTTTTCGTCCATGAACAGGGTCATGATCCACTGCCTGGTCGGGACGTGCCAGACCACCTTAGGATCCCGGTTTTCCGCCCTGATATGCCCGATGACCGGATTGCCCGCGTATTTCGTCCAGGAACGGCCCCGGTCATTGCTGAAAGCGATGCACTGGATACACCGTTTGCCGGGGAACATCCTTTCTCCGCCCGCCGTGTAAAACGCGATCAGCGGCGGCGTGTCTCCTTCCCGGAATCCTCCGGTATTCTCGTGATCCACCGCCGCGGACCCCGACCACATCCATCCCGTTTCGTCCACGTCCAGCGCGGCGGTATGGAGCTGCTTCCAGTGCACCAGGTCCGTGCTGACCGCGTGTCCCCAGGTCGTGCGGCCATGCACCATGCTTTCCGGGGTATGCTGGAAGTAGAGGTGGTACTCCCCGTCGTGATACACCAGTCCGTTGGGATCGTTGATCCAGTGCTTCTTCGCCGTGAAATGAAACTGGGGACGGAGGGTTTCGCGATAGAGGGTGTCGTTGGTCATCGCGGTGTTTCCAGGGTTTCGATGATCGAGCGGGCTGTGATCGACAAGGCTAATGCTGACCGGGTACGGTGCACGGTGGTCTGCCGCTACTTCAGCGCGACCCCGGGCGTACGGTTCCAGCCGATGGGTTCCTCCTCGCCATCGTAGACCGCGGTCAACGGTTTCAGCTCGCCCCGGGTCGCCTCCACCCAGGTGTCCGGACGGGGATGCCGCGCCAGGTAGGCCTTTATCCGGCCGGGCAACCCGTGATACAGAGGTATGTACCACAGGGTGATCACCGTGCGTCGCTGGTCGCTCTTGTTCCCGTGGGCCGCGTGCAGCAGCCGGGAATCCCCGATGACCAGGTCGCCGGCCCGGACCGGCACGTCAACCTCGCCTGGGGCGGCCCGGTACGCCGGGTGGTCGGGATCGGCCATGGACCGCAGCTCGTCCGTGTGGGCCTCGTCAACGTATTGATGGAGGGTATGGCGGTTCAGGTGGGATCCGGCGATCGCCCGGAGGCAGCCGTTGTAGTGGTCGGTATTCACCAGATAGTACATCAGGAAGACTTGCTGCGGCGGAGGTTCGTAGCTGCAGGGATCGTCCCATCCCCACCAGTCCTGGTGCCAGAACAGCGCCGGGCTCCGGGGCGGCTTGCTGATGACGAACCCGGAAGACCATGTGGGGCGGTCGAACCCGAGGTCGGCCAGCGCCTTGAGCGCCGGAGGATAGGAGACCAACTCGGCGAAGAACACGTCGTCGAAGACGCTGATCATGCTGCCGGTGGACTTCTGCTGTTCGAAATGGGACGGGTCCTGGGCGTCGAGCAAGCGGTCGGACACGCTTCTCACTCGTTCCAGCATGTCGGGTCGAAGCACCTGTTCCACTACGCAGAATCCGTCTCTCAAAAGCTGGTCGTACTTGTCCTGCACCGCCCTTTCCGCCATGATCTTCCTCCTGCTCCTGCCTTAGTTTACAGCGGCGCCGCGATGGAAGGACTGATGAACCCATGGCCGCGCCCCGTTCTGGCCGCGACGGATTCCGCTCGCCGTTCCGTCACACGTTGGTCTCGATCAACTGGATGCTGTGGGGATCCAGGCGGGTGTAATCCACGACCTCGAACCGGTTGCCGTCGACGTCGGTGAGCAAAAGCCGCGTGTCCGACGCCCAGTGGGTGTTCTCGTGGCCGCGGATGACGAACTCGCGCTTGCCCCGGTCGGTCATGACGTCCCAGTAGGTGACGCCGTATTCCATCTGTATGGAGTTTATACGTTCGATCGTCGCGCGAAGATAACGGTGAGCAAGTTCTTCCTCTATGACGCTACGCGAAGTTTCATCCAGATCGTTCATGTTCCGAATGAAGGCCACTTCCTCGTTCTTGATGTCCAGCAGCGACACGTACTGATCAGTGTGGGCCAGGGGCGAGGCCTGAACCGGCCGGACGCGGATGTAGGACCGCTCGTCGCGGACCGTCATGCGCACCGTGTTCTTAGGCGCGCGGAAGACCCGGATCTCGTGGGGCTGGTAGGGTTCGACGGGGGCGTTCTCTATTCCTGTTTCGAATTCAAAGGTATCCGGCGCGTCCACGCCAGGTTCATCCGGCATCTCGATCTCCCTGTTCAGTTTGTATGTCCGTTGGCGCCGCGGTTCGGGTCGGCCTTGCCTCCGCCCACGGCCATGACCGCGGTGCTCGCCCGTTGGGTTTCGACCATGCGGTAGAAGTGGCCCTTCATGTCCAGCAGTTCCTCATGGGTGCCCGTCTCCACGATCCGTCCCGCATCCAGCACCACCAGCCGGTCCGCCCGCCGCAGGGTCGAGAGCCGGTGGGCGATGGCGAAGGTCGTCCGGCCCTTCACGAGATTGGCGATGGCCTCCTGGATGAGCTTCTCCGTGTGGGTGTCCACCGAGGAGGTGGCCTCGTCCAGGACCAGGATGCGGGGGTCGTGGATGATGGCCCGCGCGATAGCGATCCGTTGCTTTTCTCCCCCCGAAAGTTCCTTTCCGTTCTCGCCGATCTGCGTGTCGTACCCGTCGGGCTTCGCGCAGATGAAATCGTGGGCGTTCGCGGTCCGGGCCGCCCGCATGATCTGTTCGAACGAGGCATCGGGACTGCTGTAGCGGATGTTCTCCGCGATGGAGCCGCTGAAGAAATACGAGTCCTGCAGCACGACGCCGATCTGCCTTCGCAGGTCTTCCAGACCGATGTCCCGGATCGGCACGCCGTCAATCATCAGGCCGCCTTCGTCGATATCGTAGAACCGGCAGAGCAGGTTGGTCATCGTCGTCTTGCCCGAACCGGACTTGCCCACCAGCCCGATCATCTCGCCGGGCTGCACGTGGAGGCTGATGTCGTGGAGGACGGGCTTGCCGGCCTCGTAGGCGAAGGTCACGCCTTCGAATTCCACTTCGCCCTTCATGTCCTTCATCTCGACCGGGTCGTCCAGGTCCTCGGTTTCCGCAGGGGTGTCGACGATTTCGAAGACCTTCTCCGCGCCGCTCATAGCCCGGCTCGACCAGGTGTTCAGCTCGCCGAACCACCGAAGGGGTTCGTACAGCATCCAGAGGTAGGCGATGAACATGATGAGGGCGCCGGTGGTGAAGGTGTCGTCGATGACGGCGGACCCTCCGTAATACCAGACCAGGATAAGCCCGGACGTCGTCAGCATGCTGACCGTGCTGAAGAAGACGGCCGCTTCCTTCTCGCTCTCGTAATCGCCCCGGAAGACCCCTTCGTTGCTGCTCCTGAACCGGCGCATCTCCCGCTTTTCCTGGACGAAGGTCTTTACGACGCGCACCGAGGAAAGCATCTCGCCCGCCATGCCCACCAGCTTGCCCCAGCGGTAGTATTTCGTCCGGAAAGCCCGGATCAGCCGGGTCCAGAAGTACCACCCGCCGGTGACGAGCAAGGGTATGGGAATGAGCACCAGGAGCGTCAGTTGCCAACTGGTCACGAAAAGCAGGACCAGGATGCCCACCAGGAGCAGGAGATTGGTCAGGATATAGGGCACGCCGTCGACCAGGAACCACATCATGCTCTCCGTGTCGTTGGATACCCTCGAGATCAGGGAACCCACCTGCCGCTTGTTGTAGAACTTCATGTTCAGCCGGGAGAGGTTTTCGTACAGGTCCTCGCGGACGGACACGATCACGCGGCCGCCGAGCCAGACGGAAAGCCGGTCCTTGAAGATCTCCAGGACGAAGGATACGAGGCGGATGACCGCGTAGGCACCGACGAGCAGGTAAAGGAACGAGAACGGGTCCCCGGAGGCGCCGGCGGCCGGGTCCTCAAGTACGTCGATGATGAGCCGCATGATGTAGGGCGGAGCGAGTTCGGCCAGGGTGAAAAGGAGCGACAGGAAGACCATCAGCGCGAGTTTGGCCTTGAAGGGCAGGGCGTACCTGGCGATCCGCCGCATCATCGCGAGCCGGTTGGTGCATGCCGAACAGATCCCGTTCGGCTCGGGCAGAAGTCGTCCGCACCGGTCACACCGGGTTTTGTCCACCTCTCCCTGCATGTCGACCGGGTCATCCTTGATGAGCTGGTCGATACCCCGGGCGATCTGCGCGAACTTGGCGCGCTGGGACGGGGTGTAGCGGATGACCTCGACCTCTTCGTTCCCGATCACCACGTTGATCCGGCCCGAACCGACCAATTCCTCCACGGCGGCGCTTCGGGCGTCGGACAACTCGATGGACGCGTCCCCGGCTCCCGTGCCTGATCCGTTCGAATCGAACCGCAACACGCGCTGGTCCGTCACCAAAAGCCAGCGTTCCTCGAAACGCAGGTCTTCCGTCAGGTCGGTCGCCGCCGCGATGCGGACGGACTCTCCTTCCCGCAGCGCCTTCCGGCAACGGTCGGCCAGCGCGTCGGGCATCCGCTCTTTGTAGGTGGTCGCGGTGTCGGTCATGCCACCTCCATGATCTCGGATGTGGCTTTCTGCAGCCGCACCAGATGGTGGAAATGGCCGCGGTTCGCGATCAGTTCTTCGTGGGTGCCTTCCTCGACGACCCTGCCCTGCTCCAGCACCACCAGCCGGTCGGCGTCCCGTAGCGTGGACAGGCGGTGGGCGATGGCGATCGTCGTGCGCCCCTTGATCAACCGCGCGATGGCTTCCTGGAGCTGTTTCTCCGTCTCGGCGTCCACCGAGGACGTCGCCTCGTCCAGGATCAGGATGCGGGGGTCGTGGAGGATCGCCCGGGCGATGGAGACGCGCTGCTTTTCGCCTCCCGACAGCCCCGTGCCCTTGTCCCCGAGAATCGTATCGTACCCATCGGGCTTTGCGAGAATGAAGTTGTGGGCGTTGGCCGCCCGGGCCGCCGCCATGATGTCCTCGAAACTCGCGGCGGGCTTTCCGTAGGCGATGTTCTCCCGGATCGTCCCGTTGAAAAGGATCGGTTCCTGCAGGACGACGCCGATATGGCCCCGCAGGTCCTCGAGCCGGATGTCCCGGAGGTCCACGCCGTCCAGCGTGATCGAACCGTAGTTCACGTCGTAGAACCGGCAGATGAGATTGATGGTCGTACTCTTCCCTGCGCCCGACTTGCCGACCAGCCCGATCATCTCGCCGGGCCGTATATGGAGATTGACGTCCCGCAGCACCGGCAGCGCGGCGTCGTACCCGAACGTCACACCCTGGAACCTGATCTCGCCCCGAGTTTGCATCATCTGCTTCGCGTTCTTGTCCTCGTAGTTCTCCGGTTCCATGTCGATGAGCTCGAATACCCGCTCCGCGGCGCTCATGGCCCGCGTCATCCAGCTATTGACCCGGCCGAGCCACCGCAGCGGCCCGTAGAACATGTGCAGGTAGAAGTAGAACAGAATCAGCTCACCCAGCGTGAGCGCCTGTCCGAGCACCTGCCCGCCCCCAACCAGCCACACGACGATGAAGCCCAGGAAGTTCAGCAGGCCCATGGTGGAGAAGTAGTAGATCCACTGTTTCTCGGTCCAGTACTCCAGGGCGAACATGTCCCTCGCGTTGCGCTTGAAACGGCCGACTTCCCTGTTCTCCTGGGCGAAGGCCTTGACGATCCGTATGCCCGAAAGGGATTCCTGGATGTGGGTGAAGAACCCCTCCCACTGGCGCCACATCCGGGTGTAGTAGGTCCGCAACCTCCGGTAAAGGACCCGGCCCCATATGACGATGAGCGGAACGGGGATGAGGATGTAGAGCGTGAGCACCCAGTTGGTGTAGAACAGCATGCCGATGATCCCGAGCGTCGTCATCCAGCGGAGGATGAGGAAGGGCAGGCCGTCCACCAGGAAGCTGCGCACGTTCCGGGTGTCCCGCGTCACGCGCGAAAGCAGGCCGCCCGTCTTCTGCTTGTCGTGGAACCCGAGCGAAAGGTATTCGACGTGATGGTACACCTGGGCCCGGATGTCCGCCACTACGCGGGCGCCCACCCAGGCCGTCAGCCAGCCGTTCGCCATCTCGCCCAGCCAGCGGAGGACGAGCAGGCCGGCCATGACCGCGACGAACCAGAACAGCAGCGCCTTGTCTTTGTTCTCGAAAGCGTTGTCGATGATGAGCTGCGTAATCTTGGGCGGCAGGAGTTCCGCCACGCTGAGCACGGCGAACAGCGCCACCATGGCGATGGCCTTAGTCCGGTGGGCGCCCAGGTAGGAGCAGATCCGCTTGAGCATGCCCCACTTGCTGACGCAGGCGGGACACAGCCCGTCCCTGGTGGGCAGGCGCCTGCCGCAGGTGTCGCAGACCACCCGGGGGAATTCCGTCTTGACCTGAAACGGCTTTTCCTCAATGTGCTGCTCGATGCCGCGCTGCGCCTCGTTGAAGACGTCTACGCGGCTCTGGGAATAGCGGATCAGCGGGATGGTGTCTTCGGCCGTGGAGACCTCCAGGCAGGAGCCGCCTACCAGGGGTTCCACCGCCACCCTGGTCAGGTCCTCCAGCGGCACGGCGATGTCATCGCCGGCGCCGTTGAGTTCCAGGGCCATGACGCGGCGGTCGGTTACGATGAGCCAGGAGGGCTGAAAACGGCCTTTAGCGTCCAGGTCCGATTCCAGGGTGATGTGGATTTCTTCGTCGGTTTCCAGTACGGGGTAGAGCTTTTTCTTAATCTGATCCGGCAGGGGATCGGCCAGGCGCATGTAACTCCCTTTGGATCCATGCTGTGGGGATTGCCGCCACGCGGGTTGAACAGAACCGGTCATATATCAATAAAGTGGATGCACCTGCAAGTCTTCACTACTTCGAATGCGATTTGAAGTCCTGGGGCAGTGTGAGGAAATCGTGGTTTGCTCCAGTCTACGAAAGTACACTTCCGTAGCCCGAAAATCAAGGAAAAGCTCCCTGCCGAGAACGTTTATTTACTGTAAATACTTTGATTTACGTCCGCCCGATCTTACATTGCACGAGATTGGACGGTATCTGAATTTCCATCCCGAAACGTAACGCCGCGCATGATGACGCCACTCCGTCTCGAAAGCCTGCTGTCCCGCTTCGCCGGCCTTTCCATCATGGTCGTGGGCGACTACTTCCTGGACAAGTACCTGGTCCTCGATCCTGCACTGGACGAACCGTCCCTGGAGACGGGGCTGGCCGCACGCCAGGTCGTGGCCAGACGCTGCATGCCCGGCGCCGCGGGCACGGTCATGGCTAACCTGCACGCCCTGGGTGTCGGAGACCTGCTCGCCGTGGGGGTCACGGGCGACGACGGGGAGGGGTACGAACTCAGGCAGGGCCTGGCGGCCATGGGGGTCCGCCTCGACGGGTTGTTCGAATCCCCGGACCGGTTCACGCCCACCTACATCAAGCCCATGAACCGGGAGCCGGGAGGAGAACGGGAATCGAACCGCGTCGACATTCAGAACCGGACGCCCACGCCGCGAGTCCTGGAAAACCGAGTGGTCGCGTTCCTGGCTGACATGGCGACCAGGGTGGACGGCGTGGCCGTCCTGGACCAGGTGGGACGGCGCAACACCGGGGTCGTCACGGACCGGGTCCGGGAAGCGATCTGCGGCCTGGGCAGGACCCTGCCGGACATGGTCATCCTGGCGGATTCGCGGGCGCGTATCGGCGAGTTCCGCCACGTCATCCGCAAGGGAAATCAGGATGAGATGGACAGGGCGGCCGAAGATCGGAGGTCGGCCGAGATGCGGAGGGCGGCCGAGGACCGGGTGTCAGGAGGAGATCGCGGGTCGGGCGAAGGATCGGCGCGGCCGGTTTACGTCACCCTCGGCGAGGACGGCCTGCTGCTGATCGACGGTGATGACCGCCGGCATGTGCCCGGCATACGCGTTCCGGGACCCGTGGACACCGTCGGGGCAGGGGATAGCGTCACGGCCGGGATCGTGGCCTCGCTGGCCGCCGGCGCGACGCCTATGGAGGCCGGCATGGTTGGCAACCTCGCGGCTTCGATCACCGTCCGTCAACTGGGTGTCACGGGAACGGCCTCGCCCGCGCAACTGGTGGACGCATTGAAGACGATGATGGAAGCTTAGAGGAATCGTCTAACGAGGTTCTACTGTCCAGAAATTGAAGACCACAGAGGCGGCGACCGGAATCCACTGGATGCTCCGGTCATTGAAGGCGCGAATGTATCTCACGTCCAGCGCCAGGCCGACCGTGTCCGTAACGGGCATGTGCACGCCGCCGCCCAGAAGGATACTGAAAGAAGCCTCTGAACCGAACGCGGTCAGCTTCGTGCCGCGCACGGTACCGAAGAACCGATCGATTGCCCTGGCGTAGCCGATACAGCCGATCCCGTAAACGGCCGCGGGGGAAGTGGTGGTCTTGTACATCAATCCGAAGTTGGCGCCTTCCAGGCTTACGTTGGCATCCACGTCCGGTCCAAGTCTCTGCAGCGCTTCGTCGCTCAGGCGATCCCGGTCGTGTCGACCGTGTTTTACAGAAAAGAGGTTGTCATGGCCGTTGAACGCGAGATGAACGGTTTCGGAAACGCGTACCGTCATCCCCAGGAGGAACAGGGATCCTCTGGTTTTTCCGTCCGCAAAATCGCCTGAAGGAATACTCCGCCCGCCGCCCAGGCTGATCGACATGCGCTTTTCGGGGACCTGGGCGACCTGGGCGAATCCCTTGCCGGTTGCCGACAACGAGATTACGGAAGCCAGTAGGATAATGACGACTTTCTTCATGCCTGCCGCCCGGGACCGGCCGCAAGGGCCGTCGAGGACCGCCGGTCCGCATCTCATGCGCATTATGACTTCTGCGCACCGGCCTTTTCACGGGTCCGCCGGCCGCTCAGATACGCCTTGAGCTTCGGCGGAAAATCCCGCTTGACCAGTTCCTGCCGCAGCGCCCACTGTTCTTCGGCCGCTACCGGAGAGGTCTCCCTGATTTCGCCGCCTTCCATGATCAGGATCGGTTCGCCGTCCCGGTAGAGGATCCGGTTGCTGGTGATGCCGGGCACGCGCCGCCCGGGCGTGATGATTCCGACCAGGTTCAGGGGGTCGGCGGCGCTGATGGCCACGAGGGTGCCCTGTTTCTCCTTACGCCGGATGCTGCGCAACAGGGTCACGGCTTCGCCCAGGGCGTACTGCTCGCCCCAGACCCCGTTCACGAACCGGCCGCCGCGGATCTCTCCCCGGGCTTCCATCCGCCGAAGCACCCGCACGAGGTCCCGCCACGGCGGCGAGGCGTTCTCCCGCTCCGTCAGGCGCCGGAACACGACGCCGTACCGGGCGAGCGCGACGCGGGCATAGGCCTCGAGATCCTCTTCCGCGTTGCCTTCCGCCGGCACGCGGGACGTCAGACCCCACCGTCCCGCCGTCGACAGGTCGAAGGGATTCCGGCGTTCCCGTCCCCGGCGGGACTCCCGGTGACGCGACGGCACCAGCAGGGCCCGGAGGCCCGCAAAACTGTCGGAGGTCACCATCCCCGCCGATACCAACTCCGCCACGGCTTCCTCGGTGTGGGTGCGAAGGAGGCCGGACTGCGCGGTGATGTCGTCGAAAAACACCGCGCCCTGCCGGGTCATCAGGTCCAGTACCGTCTTAGCGTAGGTGGAAAGCGGAAGTTCCTCGTCGCCGGCCGCGCCGCTCAGGGACATCCACAGCGATCGGTTCATGCGGTCCACGATGGCGATGGGCGTCGACCGGATCGGACCGGCCGTCTTTCCGTTCTCACCGTTCGACCGGTGGGGACGAAGCCGTCCCCAGGCGTACTTGCCGGAAAGGCACAGACTGTCGAGCCAGGCGTAGTCGTAGTCAGTGACGCGGGACGGCAGGATCTCGCTCTCCCAGGCCGCGGCCGGCGCCTCCACGCCTTCCAGCATGCGGAGCACGGCGGCCACGGCGTCGGCCCCCTTGAGCCGGGTGTCGGGCGCCAGGTGATGCCAGGTAAAGAGGAACTGCATGAAGTCGGCGGGTGAAACGGGCTGGATCTCCCGGCGCAGTTTGGTGATCGTGAAGCGGTGGATCCTCGCCAGCAGCCGGCGCTCGCACCATTCCAGCGCGCCCGCGTCCGGTGAAAACTGTCCCCTGAAGACGAACCCCTCGCTCTCCAGGGCAATCAGCGCCTGATCGACCTTGCCGACCGGCAGGTCGATGGACCCGGCCAGGCCGGCCGCCGTGACCGGACCCAGCGTCTCCAGCCTCCCCCGAATCAGTTCCACCAGGGCGTACTCTTCCAGGGCGTACTCTTCCGTGGCGGATGCGTCGGCCAGCCCGGCCTGCCTGGCCGTGGCCTGAAAACCTTTTTCCAGGTTGCCTCTCACGTCGTCCGGGATTTCCTCCGCCGGTTCGAACCGCCCCTGCGGATGCAACCGCTCGAAATGGATGCGCCGTTCCAGGGGCGTCCACAGGCGCTTCCCGCCCTCCGTCACGAGCGTGGCGGCCCGGCGGTCGCCTTCCAGAACGGCGTAGTACTCCGTCCAGCTCCCGAACTGATCGCCCTTTCGCCCCTCCTCTTCCGTGACATACCCCGCGAGCACCAGGGCGTCGTGGAGTTCGTCCGGACTGCGCACTTCGGGCCAGGCATCGCTTCGCACGGTGTCGATGGCTTCGGGGTCCAGGCGGCCCAGGTCGCCCGCGACCGCGGGGTCGAGCCAGCGGCGGTTCCGGACGGCGTTCGTCCGCCGCTCCTCGAGGGGCGCGTCGTCCAGGAAGGCATAGGGACGGGCGTTGAGGATCTCCTCGGCCATGGGCGAGGGCTCGCGGAGGTCCCTGGCGTGCACGTTCATGTCTCCGGACTTCATCGTCTTCAGGACAGTCTCCAGGGTCTCGACGTCCATGGCCTCGTGCAGGCAGTCCTCGATCGTCTGGCTGACCAGGGGATGGTCCGGCACCTCCCGGTCGCCCGCGATGTTCTCCAGGCACGCGATCTGGTCGGGGAACACCTGGGCGATCAGGTCCTCGGCCACGGACCGCTGAATCTGCGGCGGCACCCGGTCTCCGCCCCTGCGGCGCAGCACGGCCAGGGCGGTCGACGCGTTCCAGCGCCAGCGCACTTCGAACATGGGCGCGTCGAGGAGGGCCTGGACCAGGACCTCCCGGACCGTCTTGGCGTTCAGGTAGCTGAAGACGTCGTCCAGGGGGAAGCTGTGGGTGGCGCCTAGGGACAGGATGATGGAATCCTCGTTCGCCGCGGCCTGCAGCTCGAAGTTGAAGGTCCGGCAGAAACGCTTGCGCAGGGCCAGCCCCCAGGCCCGGTTGACCCGGCTGCCAAAGGGGCTGTGGAGCACCAGGTGCATGTCGCCGGCCTCATCGAAGAACCGTTCCGCCACCAGGTCCTTCTGGGAGGGGATGACGCCGAGGGCCGCCTTGGTCGCGCCCAGGTATTCCGCGATCTGCGTCGCCGCCACGTGGGAGACGCCCGCGGACGTCATCAGCCAGTCCTCGGCCTCCCGTTTCCATTCCGGATCGAGCTTCCCCTGACTATCGCGTCCGGGCGTCGGCCCAACCTCTTCACCGCCATCCTTTGGCGGCCCCGTCTCTTCGCTGCCATCCTTCGGTGGACCGAACCCCACGTCCATCCTGCTCGCGACCTCTTCCCTCAGCCGCGACAGCGAAGCGGAGAGTTCGACCGTCCTCCCCGGCGCCTCGCCGAACCAGAAGGGCATGGTGGGCGGCAGGCCCTGGGCGTCCTCGACCCGGATCTTGCCCTTCTCCACGCGCAGGATCCGCCACGAGTTGTTCCCCAGCTGCACGATGTCCCCGGCCGTGCTCTCGATGGCGAAGTCCTCGTTCAGCGTGCCGATGAAGGTCTCCGTGGGCTCCATGATCACGTCGTAGTCGAACTGGTCGGGAATCGTCCCGCCCGACATCAGCGCGTTGATCCGGGCCCCCTTGCGGCCCCTGACCGCACCGTTCATGAGGTCCCGCTGGATGTAGGCGTGCTTGCGGCCCCGGCGCGGGGTATAGCCCTCGGCCAGCATGGACACGACGCCGTCGAATTCCTCCCGGGTCAGATCGCGATAGGGGTAGGCCCGCCGAACGAGATGATAG
Source organism: Gemmatimonadota bacterium (assembly GCA_026706345.1). Classification (NCBI taxonomy): domain Bacteria; kingdom Pseudomonadati; phylum Gemmatimonadota; species Gemmatimonadota bacterium. The sequence goes on from JAPOYX010000023.1 coordinate 27,717, forward strand.
AGGTCGTCCTCCTGGAAATCGCAATTGGCCACCTCGGCGATGATCTGCTGGGCGAGCACGTCGAGCGGCTGTTCGGGGATGATGATCCTGTCCAGTTCGCCCCGCCGCACCGAGTCCATGATCGCGGCCGCCTCCACCAGTTCGTCGCGCGTCAGCGGGAACAGGCGCCCCTTCGGCGTACCCGTGATCGTGTGGCCCGACCGGCCCGCCCGCTGAATCAGCGTGGCAATGGCCTTTGGGGAGCCGATCTGACAGACGAGATCGACGGAACCGATGTCGATCCCCAGTTCCAGGGAGGCCGTGGCCACGAGGGCCTTCAACGCGCCGGCCTTCAGCCGCTGCTCGGCGTCGTGGCGGTGCTCCTTCGACATGCTGCCGTGGTGGGAGGTGACGTGCTCGGTGCCGAGCCGTTCGCTGAGGTGACGCGCCAGCCGCTCCGACATGCTCCGCGTCGTGACGAAGATCAGCGTAGTCTCGTGCCGGAGAATGAGTTCCTCGAGGCGTTCGTACACCTCCTCCCACACTTCGTTCGACATGACGGCGCCGAGCGGTGAGCGGGGGACTTCGATCTTGAGTTCGAGTTTTCGCCGATGCCCGGTGTTGAGGATCTTGCAACCCTTCCCCTTATCGTAGGCGGCGCCGGTGAGAAAGTGGGCGATCCGGTCGATGGGTTTCTGCGTGGCGGAGATGCCGATACGTGTGAGCGGGCTGCTGGTAAGCCGTTCCAGGCGCTCCACCGAAAGGGCCAGGTGCGAGCCCCGCTTGTTGCCCACCAGCGCGTGGATCTCGTCGATGATGAGCGTGTGCACGTTGGGCAGAATCCGGCGCCCCCCCGCGCTCGTGAGCAGCAGGTACAGGCTCTCCGGCGTCGTCACCAGGATGTGGGGCGGATGCTTTGTCATGGCCGCCCGTTCGCTCGTGGGCGTGTCGCCCGTGCGTACAGCCACGCGGATGGGCACGTCCGGCCAGCCGCGCTCCTTGAGTATCGTCTTGATGCCCTTGAGCGGGACCTGCAGGTTGGCGTGGATGTCGTTGCTGAGGGCTTTCAGAGGCGACACGTAGACGATCTGGGTGCCCTCCTCCAGCGTACCGTACTGCCCCTGGCGGACCAGGTCGTCGATGGAGGACAGGAAGGCCGCCAGCGTCTTGCCGGAACCCGTGGGCGCCGCGATCAGGGTGTTCTGCCGCTGCTTGATGACGGGCCAGGCCCGCTTCTGGATAGCGGAGGGCTCGTCGAACTGTCTGTCGAACCAGGCGGCAACGGCAGGATGGAAGAGGTCGTTGGTCATGGGTTCTGCTGTAAGAATTGGTGGTGCTGATTGAACTGCAGAATCAGGGACTCAATATCTATCTCACCATATTCCATTATATTAAATGCCAAGGCAACAATCATTATAGAATCGAAACTACACTACATGTCCTGTAGTTTACGTGACCGGCGACGATGACTAGTAGGCTATTGCGTAGATCAGCAGGCCGGTCCCCAGTACAAGCGCGATCAATCCCCTGTTCCTTGTTGTGAGCCCGATCCGCTCCACCGTTCTGCCGCCGGCCCACACGAGCACGCCCGATACGAACAGGTATATTCCAGCGGCGATCAATAACGCGCTCATGAATCTGCCCTGCTTTGAAGTCTGGTGCCCGGGGAAACGTCAGGTCAGCAAGAAAGTCCCGAAGGTGGAGATAATCACGCCCACGACCATGGCGATCTTGCCGCGCCTGGGGGTGGACAGGCCGATTCGTTCCATGTTGTTGCCGCCGGCCATGGCGAGCAGTCCCGTGATGAAGAGAAACATGCCCACAAGCATCAATGGGAAAATGAAGACTGCATCCAGTACATCACTCATACCGGGAGCCTCCTTTTTAACCGAGCGGTTAATACCCAGTTCGATTTCTGCGCTACCACCCCGGTGAATCACGCCTCGTACAGCACCGGACAATACGCGGGATCGTCCAGGTGCTGCACGTAGTAGTCGTTGCGGCCCTCCACCGGCCGGGTGTTCTCGGTCCGCAGATGAAAGGCGAAGCTGCGGCGCGGCGCGTCCGATACGTTCGGCCCGCTGGCGTGGTAGGTATGCCGGTCGTGGAAACTGACCGCGCCGTGAGGCAGGACCGCCTCGACTTCCTCCCAGCTTTCTCCCTCGGGTACGGGGATATCCTTCTGCTGCGCTTCGTGGTCGTGCCCGAAGAAGTCGCCGCTGTCCAGCAGCCCCCACCGGTGCGAGCCCCGCAGGAACCGCATGGGGCCGGACTCCGCCGTCACGTCGCTCACGGCGACCCAGGCCGTGAACAAATCGCCTTCCATGTACTTCCAGTACTGCTTGTCTTGGTGCCAGCCGACGTTGCCCGCCACCTCGCCGCCGGGTGGTTTGTAGAGCATCTGCGACGCCCACAGCTGTACGCGCTTCGTGCCCAGCAGGGCCGCCGCCCAGCGTCCGATTTCGGGGTGCGAGGCCAGTTCATAGATGGTCCGGTCCGAAAGGTGGGCCTGGTCGATCTTGCGGATGCGCTTCGGGTCGTCTCCGGGGTTCCACGATCGTCGTGGCGGCTCGCCGGTCTCGTAATCTCCGGCCATGACCGCGTCCATGCGCGCCGTGACCCGGCTGATCAGGTCGGTGGGGATGATCGGCGGCGAAAAGTAAAACCCGTCGCGCCGGTATCTTTCGCCGGCATCCGGGGGAATCTGTACGGCGGGAATGGTGACAGCCATTCTGTTCTCGCTCATCGGGCGCTCACCAGTCCGGCTCTCATTCATCTGGTCCTCACCCATCCATTTCGTTCCTATCGACCCTTACTTCTCCGGCAGTGCGCTCGTGTACGTCTTCCCGTCCCTCGCCTCGTCGAATTCCTCGTTGGCGCGTTTGAGCAGGTCCGGGTCCCGCAACAGGTCCAGACCCGTCAGCGCCAGCGCCTTGGCCGCGAAGAGCATGCCCCTGGTGCCGATGGTCGAACCGGAGGAGGCCACCATCTGCCAGCTGTGGGCCGGCGTGCCCAGGGGCCAGCAGCAGGTCGTGATCTGTCCCGTGGGCGTGATCCAGCTCACGTCGCCCACGTCGGTCGACCCTTCGACGCCGGGCGGGGTGTCGCTGTGGGGAAGCACCTGCGTCCAAAGCGGATTCTCGATGCTCTCGGCAATAGAATCCCTCTGCGTCGACTTCTCCATGCGTGCGTAGGCCATCTGAACCGCGTTCTCGGGAAAAGTCGCCTGCAGCTGCCGGGCGAATCGCCGCTCCTCGGCGGTGAAGGCGAGATCGTTCACGGCCTGCATCTTCTGGAGCATCAGGTCGGAAATCGTGCCGTTCGGCAGGACCTCGTAAGCGCCCCCGATGAACTCGATATCGTGGGTGGTGCCGCTCATGAGCGCCGCGCCCCGGGCGATGTCCAGCACCCGTTCATACATCTCGTCCACCTCGGCGCGTTTCGGAGACCGGATGTAGTACCAGACCTGGGCAAAGGCCGGCACAACGTTCGGCGCCTCCCCGCCGCTCGTTACCACGCTGTGGATGCGGGCCTCCGGGATCACGTGCTCCCGGAGGTAGTTCATGCCCACGTCCATGAGCATCACGCCGTCGAGGGCGCTGCGTCCCTGATGCGGCATGGCCGAGGCATGGGCTGCCACGCCGTGGAAGTTCACCTTGAAGGAGTTGAGCGCGAGCGACGAACCGTTCCAGACCAGGTTCGTTGCGCCGGGATGCCAGGTGATGGCGGCGTCTAGGTCGTCGAAGACGCCGGCGTTTGCCATGAGCACCTTGCCCACCACCTGCTCTTCCGCGGGACAGCCGTAATACCGGATCGTGCCGCCGATGCCGTCCCGTTCCATCGCGCGCTTCAGGGCCTTCACGGAGCCCAGGCACGCCGTGCCGAAGAGATTGTGCCCGCAGCCGTGGCCGGGACCGCCCTGCTCGATCGCCTCCCGTTCCGCCGACACCGTCTGCGACAGGCCCGGCAGTGCATCGTACTCGCCCAGGAACCCGATGATGGGATCTCCCGAGCCCCAGGTGGCGACAAAGGCCGTGTCCATCCCCCCGGCGCCCCATTCCACGGAAAAGCCGTCGGCTTCCAGTTCCTTTGCCTGCAGCGCCGACGCATAGGTCTCCTGAAGGGCGATCTGTGGATGGTCCCAGATGTCCTTCGCCATCCGGGACAAGCTGTCGTCCTGGTCGTTGATGTAGTCGATGATCAGTTTTTCCGCAGTCATGGTCAGGCTTCTCCGATTGGTGTGCGGGATATTCGAAGGGTACGCGGGATTTGGGATGTCGATGCGGGATACAAAGGTATATTATAACGGTCACCCGAAGCACATGCAACGTAGATACATTGTAGAAACGATGCGGAGCTTCAGACGGACACCGGGGAATTACGCTACCAGCAGAGGTTCAGGAACCATCCGGGGGCGGGAGGTGTACCTCCATCATGCGCATGTTCGACCGGAAATTCGGTGAGCGTCTCATCGAGGAGTTGCCCGGGACGCCGGCGGTTTACCTGTTCAAGGACGGACGGGGGGCGGTTATTTACGTGGGCAAGGCGGGGAACATCCGGCGGCGCCTCCAACAGTACCGGAACGCCACCCGGCGCAAGGTGCACCGGAAGATGCGCACGCTGGTCCGCGAGGCCACTGAGCTGGAAGTCATTCACCGGGATTCGGAGCGCGAGGCGCTGCTGCTCGAGAACGAGTTGATCCGCAAGCTGCGGCCGTCTTACAACGAAGACGGCACCTACGATTTCCTTTACCCGGCGATCGGAATCGGCGGTAACGAAAAGCAGGTCCTGTTATGCTTCACGACCCACGTGGACGCGTGGAAGGACCTGGACCTGCGCTGGTACGGGGTGTTCAAGTCGCGCCGGCGGGCCCTGGCCGCTTTCGATGCCCTCGTCTATCTGCTCGGCCTGGTCGGGCACATCGAAAGGACCGCCCATCTTCCCCCGTACGAACGAATACGCGGTTCCCGCCTTACCGGTTTCCGCCGGCTGACGCCCGAAATCGTGGCCTCACTGGATGCCTTCCTTTCCGGCGCCGGCCACGACACGCTGGTACCCCTGACCCGGCAATTGCTGGAGAAACCCCTGGCCCGACGGGATGCGTCCGAGGTCCAGCGGAACATCCGGATGCTGAAATACTTCCACGACCGGGACCTCGCGCCGCTCCGGGCAGCCATGCGTTCCAGTGGCAAAACAGGAACCTATGTTCCGCAGGACGAGCGGGACGCGCTGTTCCTGTCCACGGACGAGCGGTATGATGAAAGTGGCGCACATGATGAAGAAAGTAAGGAAAATTAGTTTATCCCTTGCTTTTCTTAAGAATACATATATATATTTCAAAGTAAGAAAATATGAAGAAGGGATTACCTTGAGGGATTACCATGATCGAATCCAGCATCACCAGTAAAGGCCAGACCACGCTGCCCAAGGTGATACGGGAAACCCTCGGTATAGAGACGGGTGACAGGATCCGCTACGTGATCTACGATGACGAGGTGCGCATTCTGCCGGTACGCCCCATTGCACGGTTGTATGGCGTACTCGAATACGACGGTCCCGCCGTGACCACAGAGGACATGGACCAGGCTGTGGCGGATGGAGCCTGTGAGGAATCCGCCGTGACCGCGAAGGACATGGACCAGGCTGTCGCGGATGGAGCCTGCGAGGAATGATCGCGCTAGATACCAATGTCCTGGTCCGGTTTCTCGTTCGCGACGATGAAAGACAGGCCGCGGCGGCAAATGAACTGCTTTCGTCGTTGACTGTTGAAAAGCCGGGATTTGTCTGCCGGGAGGTCGTCGTCGAACTCGTCTGGGTCTTGGAGCGCGCTTACGGCTTTCCCCGTGAGCAGATCGCCGACGTGCTCGAACATCTGGTCTCAACGGAAGTCCTGGTGATAGAAACCGCCGAAGATGTAGCGCTTACGGCCTTCCGGTACCGGGCCGGCGGCGTGGGGATTTCCGATCTGATGATCCTGGCCGCCGCCGAACGGGCACAGGCCCTTCCAGTGTATACTTTCGATCAGAAAGCCGCACGCCAGGAGGGTGTGACGCTGCTCCAGGGATAACAGTTCCTTGCCTTACAGGACCCAGGGAACGGATGCAATCCTCTTAGGCAGATAACCCGTACTCAAATCGCACCAATATCGTAACCCGTACTCGAATCGCGCCAACGCGTAGTTGAGCAACCCGAGGCGCAGGCGAGCAACCCGAGGCGCAGGCAAGCAGCAGCGAAAAGAGATCAAACAAGAGAGATCACACCATGTTCAAAAGCGTAATGCCTAATGTATGGGCCTTCGACGCGGAATGGGTTCCGGACCCCGAGGCGGGACGTTTGCTCTACGACCTGCCGGGCGACATGCCCGACCGGGAAGTCGTCCTCGAGATGTGGCGCATGAACGGCGCCACGGCAGAAAAACCGAGACCCTTCCTCAAGTACGCCATGTCCCGCCTGGTCTCCATCGCCATGGTGACCCGAAGCCAGGACCCCCAGGGTAGGGTGTCGCTCGACCTGCGGGTGCAGCCCCGGGACCCGGACAACCCCGAGGATTGCAAGGAATCGGTGATCCTGTCCCGGTTCCTGGAAAGCGTGGGCCGTCGCCTGCCCCAACTCGTCGGATTCAATTCCACGGGATCGGACCTGCCTATCGTCATTCAACGCGGGATAATCAAGGGTATCACGGCGGCCGGGTTCTGCAAGCGGCCGGACAAACCCTGGGAGGGTCCGGATTACTTCGCGCGGGCAAGCGAGTGGAACGTGGACCTGATGTCGGCCATCGGGGAATGGGGCAAGGCGCGCCCGTCCCTGAAGGAGATGGCGGTACTTTCGGGCATACCCGGCAAGATGGAAGGCTTCGACGGGGACAGCGTCGCCGAGGCCTGGCTCGACGGCGATATCCGGCGGATCGCGCAATACAACCAGCACGACGCCGTGACGACCTATCTCGTCTGGCTGCGCATCGCCCACTTCGCCGGGTTCTTCAACGACGAACAGTACCGGGAAGAACAGGACCTGGCGCGCTCCATGCTTGAAGAGAAGGCGAAATCACCGGAGAACGAACACCTGGCCGCATACATGCGGGAATGGGACCGCTTGAGGGAATGATGGGGGTACCTGAGGAGATGATGGGACCGTTTGAGGAGATGAGCCCTGTTAACGAGACAGGTTGTTAAAACGGTCACCCGGGGTTTTGACCTGGTGTTCGTCGCCTCATATAAACATCTCTACGCACCAGGACCGAAAGCCATGATTCCGGTAGAATCTAAGCACGCTGTCCAGATCCTTTGTGGCGGAGTGTACGCGGAATCGTTGAATGCCGTTCCGGCTGGCGATCTCCTTCATCCGTTCGACGAGCCTGCTGCCGACGCCGGCGCTTCGGTAGGGTTCCCTGACATACAGGTCGTGAATTTCCAGGTGTTGTTCTCCCTCGTTGAAAACGCACAGATCCCGGCTGATGTGCACCGCGCCGCTGCTGTACCCAATGATCTCGCCCTCTATAACAGCCACCAGTAAGTAAGATCCGAGGGCCGTCTTGATCTCTTCGGGGGAACTGGGGCCGAAACCGTAGGTAACCGCTTCAGCTTCCCATTCCAGATCCAACTGATGTACCGCATCTACTTCCGCAAGCCGGCATTCGCGTATGATCAGACTCTTCATTGGAAACCTCTGTTGTTTGCCTGTTGTTGGTCGAATGTGATGGGTGACGTTCCTGGCGCACGTACGATGGAGACGGGTCCTGCTACAGGATTCCTGCAGTTCGCATCGGTGGTTTCCTTGACGCGTGTTTTTTCCGATTTATCATCTATGACATCATGATTAAACACCTATCCCCTCCTTCTGGAGGAGGAATAATGCGTGCTGCGATCATCCTGTCGATCTTGTTCCTTACCGTCTTTGCCACCCAATCCTGCCGTAGCGGTACCTCCGAACCACCTGAATCCACTCAGGGAGATCTGCGGACCGCAGCGGTTGCGACTCTTGATGCGCTGGTGGCAGACCTGGTAGCGGAGCGACCGGCGGATTCCGCTGCCTATGCCGAACGTTTGCGGGTCTACCTGGAAGCCAATCCCGCGTTCTACGGCAGCGCCGTTGCGCTTCTGGACGAGGCCGATACCGTCACCGACTGCCCCTATGTCTATCGCACCTCGGAAGGCTACGATACCATTTATCTCGCCACGCCAGCCTACAACATTGAGGGGCAAGACTGGTTCATGATGCCGCTGGAGGCGAACGCGGGGATCTGGACTTCCCCTTACTTCGATGCGGGTGGTGGCGAGATCTGGATGATTACACGCTCTGTCCCGGCGCGTGACGACAAGGGTGTTTTTGCCATCGTCACCACTGACCTGCCAGTAGATCCACCTGAAAAGGAATGAAGAAATGACCCGGCAGACCGGTCATCTCACCGAACAATCCGATAATTTGAAGAGACAGCCCGGCATGCCCATGGAAATCCTGGGCATGTACCTCTTCATCGCCAGCGAACTCATCGTCTTCATCACGCTGCTGTTCATTCTGTTCTGGCTGCGATCGGGTCTCGTGGGGGACTGGCCTCCTCCGGACCAGCCGCGCCTGCCCCTCGGGATCACGGGCATAAACACCGTTTTTCTCCTCGTCAGCGGCTATACCATGCATCGCGCCTACCGGGCCGTGAAGCAGAATCTGACTGCACAACTTACCCGGTGGCTGATGATCACCTGCGTCCTGGGCGTCGTCTTCCTCACGGTACAGGGGTTCGAGTGGATCCGGCTGATCCGCTTCGGATTGAGTATGACCTCGAGTCTGTACGGCGCCATGTTCTACACGATCATCGGACTCCACGCCATCCATGTATTCGTAACCGTATTCGTCCTGCTTTACCTCTGGGTCAGGTCCTCCTCCGGCCTCTATACCGCTGAAAAGCACACCGGCGTGGTGCTGGGCTACATGTTCTGGCTCTTCGTCGTCCTCATCTGGCCCGTCCTCTACGTTTTGGTCTACCTGGTTTGAACGACGGTAACTGAGTGGGGATCGGACAGGTCGACACGGTGCGCGACGCTAACGGGCCAGGGTCGTCAAGATCCCTTCGACGTTTCCAAGACGGCCGTTCATATCGTGAATCTCTTTTCTAACGTCATGTATCTCTTTTCTCACGCCCGAAACTTCCATTCGTACGGAGCTTATCTCATCTTTCAATTCATTGCGGTGTTCTTTCAACTCGTTTTTCAACTCGTTTCGTAGCTCTTCTCTACCGTTCTTCGCTTCCCGCCAGAAAAAGATAAAAGCACTCAACAAGACGGCCGGTGTGATGATCAGCTGTGCGAATTCCATAAGCGCCCTCCAATTCAACCTCGCCCGCGTTTATCGACCCACCCCATTGGATGTTCTTTTCGGCAGTCGGCCTGACCGGCATTTCACCTGACGGACATTTCAACCAGTCGGGTGTCTGAATCGCCCAACAAATCATCTAGTAGCAATATCGCCTTGCGATCTCGAGTTAAAAGTCAACTTTTGTTGTACCTTCGTGGCCTCTGGCTGGACCCCAACAGCGGGCACCTTGAACGCGTCGAAC